>JAVBRS010000094.1:0-4463 GCA_031547715.1 Oscillospiraceae bacterium | reverse complement strand
AACCTGCCAAAACGCTTCCCGGAACAATGGGAAAAAGCTTCATTCCATGTTTCACAAACTGCACTTTACCTATGGATGATTCCCTGTATGGCATTGCAGGCCTACCAGGCCTACATAAACGGCAAAGGCGTTGGCTTAAATGTTGTAGTGTTTAACATTGTTGTATTTGCAATTGGTGCAGCTTACGCATACTTTATGCTGAAAAGCGGTAAAGTTAAAATGGAAGTTTCCTACTCTGACAGCTAGGTATAAACAGGCAGTAAAATTTTCAAGGTTCTACTTTGGGCGGGTCTATTAAACAAAAAATGTTATGTACAAAAAACCGGCGTGCCGCTTTGCGGCCGCCGGTTTTATTTGCTGTGCGGCCTGCTGCGGCAAATGCGCCGGCAGGGCAAAGGCTTTTGCAATTTACTACGCTTGTTTCAGCTTTTGAGGTGTGTTAAAATAATAAAAACCGCCCTGGCGGCAAAAGTGAAAGGGAGATTACCATTATGAGTATTGCAGCACGCGCCAAAGAATTGGAACAGTACACCATTGATTTACGCCGTGAATTCCACATGCACCCGGAACTTTCTTTTCAAGAAGAATTTACGGTGAAGCGCATTTGCGAAGAGCTGACAAAAGCGGGCCTGCCATTTGAGCTGGTTGGCCACAACAATGTGGTTGCCCTGCTGGACACAGGCCGCCCCGGAAAGCGCCTTGCAATTAGGGGCGACATTGATGCGCTGCCCATTGATGAGATAAACGACCAGCCCTATAAAAGCAAAATACCGGGGGTAATGCACGCCTGCGGGCATGACGGCCATGCGGCAATTTTAATTGCCACGGCGCGCATTATGGCGGAAAAGAAGGATGCAATAAACGGCAAAATTTATTTTTGCTTCCAGGTGGCAGAGGAAATTGGCCGCGGTGCAGACGAAATTGTAGCCTATTTGAAAGAGCAGGGCGGGGTTGACCAGGTAATTGGCACGCACCTTGACGGCAGCAGTGATGTTGGCACAATATACCTGCCGGACGGCCCGCTTATGGCCGGCGCTACCGGCTTCACCATTGAAGTAAAGGGTGTGGGTGGCCACGGTTCGCGCCCGGACAAAGCCATTGACCCAATAAAACCTGCCTGTGCAATACTTTTAAACATCGCCAGCATACCCGCCCAGCGGCACGACCCGTTTGACAACTGCGTAGTCAGCCCATGCCTGTTCCAGGCGGGCAGCAAAAATAACATAATACCCGAAGTTGCCAGAATTGAAGGTAACATTCGCTACTTCAAATATGGTGACGGTGACAAGATTGTGGCTGTTATTAAAGAAATTGCAGAAAACACTGCAAAAGCTTATGGCGCAACAGCAAGTGTTGAGGCAATAGTGATGAGCCCTGCACCGGTTATTAACGACCCGGCAGTGGCCGCTGTTGGCCGTGAAGTGGCACAGGAAGTTGGCTTGAAACTTGCAGAGCCCCACAACCCCACCATGGGCTCTGACAACTACGCCGAGTTTTTGGCGGCCTTCCCGGGCTTTTATTGTGACACAGGCGCAAGGTGCACAAGGCCCGGTACATCCGGCAACCACCACAACCCCACCTTTGACATTGATGAAAACGGGTTTTACAAGGTTGTTGAGTTTTTTGCCACATACGCAAGCCGTTTTTTAGGCTGAGTTTAGAAGCACAGCCCTGCAAAGCGACCTTGATAAACTAGCGGCTTAGGTAGAGATCCAATAAAAAATACCGGAAGAAATTTTTATTTCTTCCGGTATTTTAATGTTAATTTTTTTAAGAAACCTCTTTACAAACTGCCGCTTGCACTGTGCCTGTTCAGCATTAGGCTATACCGCTTTGTCATAAATTTAAGAACGCAAAAGCTTGGGTCCTCAGGCCCGCTGAAATAATGCCCCATGCCGGCGTACCACATTTCTCTTTTAGTGGCAAGGTCTGTTATAACCTCTATATCGCCTACAAGTGTAATATTGTACACCTCTGATGCAGAGTTGAAACAAACACTGGCACGGCTGCAGCTTGAAATGCGTTTAGCCCAGTTACTTTCTGTTCCGGTGCAAAAGTAAACCTGTTCAATGCCGTTTACCTCTGTGGGGGATATAGTTGCCGCAGTGGGGTAACCGTCAATGTCTATTAACGCCAGAACACAGTGGCCGTGCTCTTTTGTTGCCCTGATTTTCAAAATTTCCTCTGCCTGCTTAATGGCTCCCTTGTTCATGGGGTTTTACACCTCGTTGTTTTTATTTTAAATACTGCGCTTTAATGGCAAGTTTAAATGCCGGGTTTGGCTTTACTTACTTTGCCCGCAGCAAAACTAAGCTCTGAAAGCTGAATAAACACAGGGGAGAAGCGGTTGTCTAAATAGTTTACTGTTTTAGAGGAAAGTGTGCCTATGGCTGTATTGGCAAGTGGCAAGCATAAGCGGGCGGTTGTGCCAACACCGGGGGTACTGGTAAGCTCAAAGCTACCGCCATTTTGTAAGGCGCCGGCTTTGGCAATGGCAAGCCCAAGCCCTGCCGGTGCAAATGCGCCGCCCGGTGGCGTGCCGTCAACAGGGTTTGCAGTGAAATAAAGTTCGGTTGCATTTTCCAGCACGGCTGCCGCCATGCCAAGGCCTTTGTCGGTCACGGTAAGGCAAATGTTGCCGCCGTTTTTTTCAAGGGTAACGGTAATTTCATTGCCCGGGCGGGTGTAGGTGTAAGCGTTTAATAAAAGGTTAGTCAGTATATTACAGAAAAGCGGTTCATTTATATTTGCGCATAAGGCAGGTGTTATACTGGTGTACAATGGTATGTTTAAGTTTGCACAAAGTGTGTTTGCAGCGCTGCAAATATTGGCAACGACAGCCGAAAGGAGCAACGGCGCTTCCTTGCCGTTTGCGCCGGAAAGGCGTGTTAACAAATTAAGGTTTGTAGAAAGGCGCAAAAGGCTGTAGCAACTGCGGTTAATTTCATTCAAATAAATGTCAACTTCAGGGCCTGCGATATGCTGCGTTAAAAGCGGAAGGTATGAAAATATGGTGGAAATTGGCCCGCGCAAACCGTTGCCAATGGCTTGCAGCGGGGTGCTTACAGCCGCTGTGCTCACCAAGCTGTTTGCCATGCAAAGCCACCCGCCGTTAAAAGGGGCAATGGCAAGTTGGGTGTCTAAGTTGTCTACAATGCCAAGGGGTATGCATGCACCAAGGCTGAAAGCCAATGTAAAGTCATTTTTATGGTAACTATGCACAATGTTTTCAACGGCGCCGTTAATGCATAAAGTGGGCAGGTGCTTTTTTGCTGCCGCATTATGAAAAACTGCGGTATAGCTTTCATTAAGTACCCAAGCGGGTGTTTCAAGTGCGTTTAAAAATTCAAAATTATTGTCTGCCACGGCAGATACCTCGCAAAATTTGTTTTACAGCACTACTATGGTAAACAACAGTGCAAAATTTGTCAATGAAGATGGCGATATGTTGTTTACATGTATTACTTGTGGCGTGGGCAGTTTTAGGGTATAATATTGTAAAGTTTATATTATGAGGTGACGATATGAGCATAAAAATTGGTATAAATGGTTTTGGGCGCATTGGCCGCCTTGTTTTCCGCGCAGCTGCAATGCACCCGGAATTGTATGAGGTAGTGGGTGTGAATGACCCATTTGTCGATACTGAGTATGCGGCATATATGCTTAAATATGATACAACGCAAGGGCGCTTTAACCCTGAAACAGCTGCGAATGGCGACAAACTTACAGTGGCCGGGCGTGAGACGGTATTTTACAACTGCATGAAACCTGAAGAGATACCCTGGGGCGAATGCGGCGCCGAATATATTGTTGAAAGCACAGGCGTTTTTACCAGCAGCGAGCAGGCTATGGCACACATTGCAGGCGGTGCAAAGAAAGTTGTTATTTCCGCCCCTGCAAAAGATAAAGAAACGCCAACATTTGTTTGCGGTGTAAACCTTGAAACTTACAAAAAAGATATGCAGGTTGTGTCCAACGCCTCGTGCACAACAAACTGCCTGGCCCCACTTGCCAAAATTATAAACGACAACTTTGGCATAACAGAGGGCCTTATGACAACAGTGCACGCAACAACAGCCACCCAAAAAACGGTGGATGGCCCCTCAAAAAAAGATTGGCGCGGCGGGCGTGCTGCAGCAGGTAATATTATACCGTCATCCACCGGGGCGGCAAAGGCGGTTGGCCTTGCTATACCGGCGCTGCAGGGCAAGCTCACCGGTATGTCTTTCAGGGTGCCCACACTAACTGTATCTGTAGTAGATTTAACTGTGCGCCTTGCAAAACCTGCCACCTATGAAGATATTTGTACGGCGGTTAAAGCTGCCGCAGAGGGCCAAATGGCCGGCATTGTAGGTTACACCGAAGAAGCGGTGGTATCCAGCGATTTCATAGGCGATGCGCGCACATGTATTTTTGACGCCGACGCAGGGATTATGTTAAACGACCAATTCTGCAAATTGGTG
>JAVBRS010000156.1:0-4296 GCA_031547715.1 Oscillospiraceae bacterium | reverse complement strand
CACGAAAAGCGTGTCCTGGCGGGCAAAACGGCCGCAGCCACCCGCAAAGCCAACATGGGCAAAAGCGGCACCACGAAAAACGGCGCCACCACCAAAAAAGCCACCGCCAAAAAAACAACAACAAAAAGCACCGCCAAAAGTGCAACCCCTGCAAGGGTAGCGGCAGCTGCAAAAGCCCGTGCCGCCAAAGCAGATATTCATGAAAAGCGTGCCCTGGCGGGCAAAAAGGCCGCAGCCACCAGAAAAGCGGGAACAAAGAAGAGCAGCGGCGCCACAATGCGGGCTTAAAAGCACAAACTGCTTGCAATATTAAAACGCATGTGATACTATTAATAAAAGTATAATAAAGAGGTGTGGAAGAGTGGGGTAACCCGCTCTTTCCGCTATGTTGGGGCAAATTGCGGTTTGCAAAGTGTTTGGCGCGCTGCAAAAGGTTGCGGTTATTTTGCGCAGGTGCTGCCGTGCAGGGTTAAAAGGTTTGCTGCGCAGCGGTTTTTGCACAGCCTTGCCACAGCCCCTAAACTGCAAAATTTATTAACTGGAACTGAAAGGACATAACGCATGGCAAAAACGCAAACAACCACTGAAATTGTAGAGGCGCTGGCCGCACCGCTAGCTGCGGAAAACGGCCTGGCTATATGGGATGTGCGCTTTGAAAAAGAAGGCCCTGTTTGGCACCTGCGGGTATTTTTGGAAAAAGCCGGCGGGGTGACCATTACAGATTGTGAGAATGTTGCAAGGGCACTTTCCCCCCTGCTGGATGAAAAAGACCCGATACAGCAAAGCTATGTGCTGGAGGTTTCCAGCCCGGGGCTTGGGCGTAAACTTACAAAGCCTGCCCATTTTGCAGCAATGCAAGGCCAAAAGGTGGCCGCCCGTTTCATAAGGCCGGAAAACGGCAAAAAAGAGGTTTTGGGTACGCTGCTAAACTTTGAAAACGGAATTGTTACCCTGGCCCTTGAATGTGGCGAAGAGAGCAGTTTTACCACAGCAAAAACAACATACATTAAACTGTGCGACGACACAGATTTGTTTTAGGAGGAATGTAGAAAAATGAATGCGGAATTTTTTGAGGCCCTTGCCATTTTAGAAAGAGAGAGGGGTATACAAGGGGATTACTTATTAGAAAAAATTAAAAATGCAATTGTTGTGGCTGTGCGCAAAGACTACGGCAGTGAAGACAACGTTGAAGTTACCATAAACCCTGAAGACGGTGCTTTTGAAGTTGCTATTGTTAAAGATGTTGTTGAAGAGGTGGAGGACGAAGCCACCCAAATAACCGCTGAAGGCGCAAGGAAAATTAACAAAAAAGCAAAAGTTGGCGAGCAGGTAAAAATAAAGCTGGATACAAAAGAATTTGGCCGCATTGCAGCAATAACCGCAAAGCACGTTATACGCCAAGGAATTAGAGAGGCGGAGCGCAGCCAACTTTACGCAGACATGCAGGGCAAAACCGGCGAGATTGTAAGCGCCCTTGTAACACGTGTTGACCCGGAGCGCGGCAGCATTACCGTTAACATTGGCAAAGGCGAGGCAATGCTGCCGAAAGCCGAACTGGTGCCGGGTGAAAACCTGAGCGAGGGTGAACATATTAAAGTGTATGTGGCAGAGGTTGCAGTTACAGAGCGCGGCCCAAGGGTTATGATAAGCCGCACCCACCCCGGCCTTGTGCGCAGGATGTTTGAACTTGAGGTACCGGAACTGTTTGACGGCACGGTGGAAATGAAAGCCATCAGCCGCGAGGCGGGCTCGCGCACAAAAATTGCGGTGTACAGCAAAGATGAAAACGTTGACCCTGTTGGCGCGTGCATTGGCCCGCGTGGGGCCCGCGTTGAAAATATTGTAAAGGAACTTCACGGCGAAAAAATAGATATTATACGTTACAGTGAAGACGCCGAGGAGTTTATTGCCGCCGCGCTTGCCCCGGCAAGTGTGGTAAGCGTTGAAATTTTACCGGGTGAGGGTAAAAGCTGCCGCGTAACCGTGCCGGATAACCAGCTTAGCCTTGCAATAGGCAACAAAGGGCAAAATGCCCGCCTTACCGCGCGTTTAACCGGTTACAATATAGATATAAGGCCGGAGAGCGGCTATTTCGGCGAGGAAAATTAGCTGTATGACATTTTAAAAAAGAAAGGGGTGTGTACCGGTGAGCACAAAGCAAATTCCCATACGCCATTGCCTTGGTTGCGGTGAAGGGAAACCTAAAAAAGAGCTGGTGCGGGTTGTGCGTTCCCCCGCCGGGGAAATGAGCGTTGACATTACCGGCAAAAAGCCCGGCCGCGGGGCGTATATATGCAAAAACGCCGCCTGCCTTGCAAAAGCGCAAAAGGCAAAACGGCTGGAAAAGGCCTTCAGCTGCCAAATTGATAAAGACGTGTACACACGCCTTGAACAAGAGATAGATACCGAGGGGGAGAGCGAAGGTTGACAAACGGGTTACTTGGCGCACTGTCTCTTGCACGGCGGGCGGGTGCCCTGCAATGGGGCTTTGGCGCAGTAAAAGAAGAGGTGCTGGCCGGCAGGGCGCACCTGGTGCTGATTACAAATGACCTTGGCCGCAGCACAAAAAGTAAAACAACCCTTTTTTGCAGCGGTAAGGTACCGGTTGTGCAGGTGCCACTGGGCCAGGGGGCGGTGGTACAGCTTACAAAAAAACCGGTTGGTGTTTTCGCGGTGTGCAACCCCAATTTTGCGCAGCTTTGCCGCCAAAACATTCCCAAAGAAGAAAACCCCAATGAGGAGGAAACTACATGCTAATTAAATATAAAGCGGGCGACCTTGCGAAAGACTTGGATATGCAAAACAAGCAGGTGCTGGAAGTGCTTGGCACCCAGTTTGGCGAAGGTAAAAAATACACAAGTGTGCTTACCGAGGACGAGATAGACTTTGCCCTTGAGCACTTTACCAAAAAGCACGAGGTGGAAAACCTTGACGCTTACTTAACTGCGGCTAAAAAGCCGGAGAGGAAAGAGCCTGAAAAGGCGCCGGAACCGCTTAAAGAACAGCCGGTAACTACAGCGCCGGCAGGCGAAAAGCCTGATGCCGAACAGCCGGCTGGCGGCCAGCGCCCGGTGGCACCGCAAGTGGCAAACCCACAGGGCGGGCAGCGCCCGGCAGCACCGCAAGTGGCAAACCCACAGGGCGGGCAGCGCCCGGCAGCAACCCAAGGGGCAAACCCACAGGGCGGGCAGCGCCCGGTGGCACCACAAGGGGCAAACCAACAGGGCGGCCAGCGCCCGGCAGCACCGCAAGTGGCAAACCCACAGGGCGGCCAGCGCCCGGTGGCACCACAAGGGGCAAGCCAACAGGGCGGCCAGCGCCCGGTTGCACCGCATGGGGCAAATGGCCAAGGCGGGCAGCACCCGGTGGCACCACAAGGGGCAAGCCAACAGGGCGGCAACTACCGGCAGCCTATGGCACGCCCGGCAAATGCCAGCGCCAGCGCCGCACCGGCAATACCGCCGCGCCAGCCAAAGCAAAAGGGCCCTGCCCAGCAAAAAGCAGAACATGTACAGGTTACCATAGACACCCGCACAACAGATGTTAACCTTGATAAATTCAACACCCGTTATGAGGACCTTGCCAGCAGCAAAACCGGCAACCAGCGCAAAAGCGCACCGGCTGCAACAAACAAACAAAAGCTAAACAAGGCAAACAACCGCTACGGCAACCGGCCGCAACAGTCTGTTCGCAAAAAAGAGACCGAGGCAGAGCGGCTGCAGCGCATTCAACTTGAAAAAGCGCGCCACGCCCAGCTTAAAGTGCTTATTCCCGAGGAAATAACCGTTGGCGAGCTTGCAACACGCTTAAAACAAACGGCGGCGGCTGTAATTAAAAAGCTTATGGTGTTTGGCGTTATGGCCTCTGTATCAGAGGTTGTGGACTTTGACACAGCCAGCATTGTAGCGGAGGAATTTGGCGCAAAAGTTCAAAAAGAGGTACACGTGACCATTGAGGAGCGCCTTTTTGAAGTGGCGGAAGATGATGATGCCAACCTTGAAGAGCGCCCGCCGGTGGTGGTTGTTATGGGCCACGTTGACCACGGCAAAACGTCAATACTTGATGCAATACGCCAAACCAGCGTAACCGTTGGTGAGGCCGGGGGAATAACACAGCACATCGGCGCTTACCAAATTATTAAAAACGGCAAGCCCATTACATTTTTAGATACCCCTGGCCATGAGGCCTTTACGTCAATGCGTGCCCGTGGCGCAAACCTTACAGACATTGCGGTGCTGGTAGTGGCGGCAGACGACGGCATTATGCCCCAAACCGTAGAGTCTATAAACCATGCAA
>JAVBRS010000170.1:0-3120 GCA_031547715.1 Oscillospiraceae bacterium | reverse complement strand
TACCTGTTTGTAAACAGGGCAAACAAAAGCACCGAAAGGACTAAGAAAATGAAGGTAGAGCTTATTGCCCACACGCCAAACCCTGAAAAGGTTGTGGCGGCTGCCGCTAAACTGTGTTATTCCAGCAGCAGTATTGAAGATTTAATGGAGGGCCTTACCACCGAAAAAGCAAAAGAATTTGTCCAGATGCTAAGCACACTGGGGCATGAAAGCCCGGTGGAGCACGCTTCATTTACTTTTGCAATAGAGGGTGTTTCCCGCAGTTTGCTGGCGCAGATAACACGCCACAGGCACGCATCTTTTTCAGTGCAAAGCCAGCGTTACGTTGAGCTACAAAACTTCACCTACATAACGCCGCCGGAAATTGCGGCGGATGCAAATGCAAAAGCAGCTTTTGAAGAAGTTATGGAAGAGGAGGCGCGCCAATATGAGCGCCTAACGGAAATATTAAAAGCCACCCATGAAAAAGCGTTTATTGCAAATGGCATGGAGGCGAAAGCGGCAAAAAAAGCGGCACAGAAAAAGGCTATTGAGGACGCCCGCTTTGTGCTGCCAAACGCCTGCGACACAAAAATGATTGTCACAATGAATGCCCGCGGGCTATACAACTTTTTTCACCACCGGTGCTGCAACCGCGCCCAGTGGGAGATACAAGAGCTTGCAAAAGAGATGTACAAGCTTGTGTACAAGGCAGCCCCGGCACTGTTTAGCGCAGCCGGGCCGGCCTGCCTTGGCGGCCGCTGCCCTGAGGGGAAGATGTGCTGTGGCAGAATGGTTGAAATGCAGGAAACGTATGCCGCACTGCGAATGGGAATTTGAAATAGGAGGGGCGCTGATGCAGGGGAAGCTTATAATAATTGAAGGGCTGGACGGCAGCGGCAAAGCCACCCAAACCCGCTTGCTGAAAGAAAACCTTGAAAAACTTGCGGTGCCGGTGCGGGCAATATCCTTCCCGGATTATGAGAGCCCTGCAAGCGCCCCCGCAAAAATGTACCTTGACGGCGCTTTTGGCCGTGAGGCAGGTGACGTTAACGCCTACGCTGCCAGCACCTTTTATGCAGTTGACCGTTTTGCAAGCTACCGCAGCAAAGCAGGGCAGGGCGTACAAACAAAAAACACAGGGTGGGGGTCTTTTTTAAAAGGCGGCGGCGTGGTTATTGCAGACAGGTACACAACTTCAAACGCTGTGCACCAATGCTGCAAACTTCCGAAAGAGGAATGGGACGCATATTTAAATTGGCTTTTCAATTTTGAATACACTGTTATGGGCATACCTGCCCCTACCATGGTAATTTACTTAGATATGGCACCGGAAGTTTCACAAAAGTTAATGAGCGCCCGTTACCTGAACAATGAAGAAAAAAAAGACATACATGAGCGCGATGTGGCCTACCTGCAAGCTGCCCGCAAAGCCACAGCCTATTGCGCAGAAAAATATGGCTGGCGGCGCATTGCCTGTGACAACGGGCAAAACCCATACACAGTTGAAGAAATAGCAGAAAAAGTGCTTTTTGCGGTGCAAAGCTGTTTTTGACGCAACAGGTGAAACGCAATAAAAAGCAACAAAACCGCCCAAGCGGGTGTATAAAACGGAGGGTTTATGGCAAAGCAAAAGAAAAAGAGCAAAACCGGGCTTTTTATTTTACTGGGTTTACTGGTTGCACTGGCTGCCGCGGGCTTGTTTATTCTGGGTGAAATAAACGGCAAACCCGGCGGCGAAGATGTTGTTTTTTTAGTTGAAAAAGGGCAGGCGCCAAATGCTACGGCGCAGGCCCTTGAGGATGCCGGTATTATAAACAATGCAATGCTTTTTAAAGTTTATTTAAAAGTTACAGGTGAAGGGCCCAATTTACAGTACGGCAGCTTTACTATAGCCAAAAGGGCGAGTTACAAAGAGATTGTTGGAATTTTGAAAACCCTTAACAGTGAGGCAAGAGAGACGATAACCATCACATTCCCTGAAGGGTATACTTTAATGCAATTTGCCACCGCCATGGAAAGTGCCGGTTTTTGCACAAAAGAAGAATTTATAGAGGTTACGCAAACTGCGGATTTCAGCGACATTCCGTTTGTTGCGGCGTTGCCGAAAGATGAAAATATTTTCCTGCGCCTTGAGGGGTATTTATTCCCTGCAACCTACGAATTTTTTGCAGAGGAAAGCGTGGAGAGTGCGGTGCGCCGTATGCTCACACACTTTGATGAACAGCTTAGCGCAGCCGGTGTGTACACCGCCATGGAAGAGCAGGGCTACACCCTAAACGAGCTTATTGCGCTCGCTTCAATTATTCAAGAAGAGGCGGGCGACCCTGTAAACATGGTCCATGTTGCGTCGGTGCTCACCAACCGTTTGGTTCCGGGTTCACCGTGCCCCAAGCTGGAGTGTGACGTTTCCATACGCTATATACGCGTTTATATGGGTGAATATTTTGGCGGTGAAAGCCGTGTGCCTGCAGCAATGGACGCTGCCTATGACTTATATAACTGTGTGGGCCTGCCTGCCGGCCCAATTTGCAACCCTGGCATAGACGCAATTTTAGCAGCGCTATACCCCATAGCCCCAAGAGACAGTGTGGATTATTTCTTCGTAACAGATGAGCTGGGTAACTACTATTACGGTGCAACAATGGAAGAGCACGAGATTAATATTGCCCATACAAAGCGTGTTAACGCAACAATTGTAAAATAACCATAAAGGAAGTAAACAGTGCAAAAACCGGAATTGCTTGCCCCTGCGGGGGATTTTGAATGTTTAGAGGCGGCGCTGCGTTTTGGCGCAGATGCAGTGTACCTTGGCATGGAGAGCTTTGGCATGCGGGCGGGGGCAAAAAACTTCACCCCGGAAGAGCTTGCAAAAGCCACTGCCTTTGCCCACAGCCTTGGCAAAAAAGTTTACGTTACACTTAACACCATACCCACCAACGAGGAAATGGCCCAGCTGCCCCGTGCAATTGGCGCCGCGGCGGAGGCAAACCCGGATGCCTTTATTGTGGCCGACCTTGGCGTAATGGCGTTGGTGCAACAAATTGCACCCTTTATAGACATGCATGTTTCCACCCAGGCGGGTATTATGAACTACGGCGCAGCCACCGCCGCCTACAACCTTGGGGCAAAGCGTGTGGT
>JAVBRS010000124.1:0-9260 GCA_031547715.1 Oscillospiraceae bacterium | reverse complement strand
ACCACCGGTGAATTGAGTGTGGACATCACTAAACACAGCGTAACCCTCTCCGGCAGTGAGGTGCATTTGACCCCGCTGGAATATAAGCTGCTGCTTTTTTTAATTGCAAACCGGGGCAAAGTTTTAACCCACAACTATATTATGAAACAAATTTGGGGTTACGACAGTTTTGGAGACACAAAGACCCTGCGTGTTTTTATGGCAAACCTGCGCAGAAAAATAGAAAAAGACACCGCAAAACCGGAGTATATTTTTACTGAAATTGGCGTGGGGTACCGCTTTGCAGATTAGCTTTATACAAAACTAAAAATCTACTTATTATGCCCTTCATTTTTGCAGGGCTTTTACTACAAAACCTGCGGCAGTAGCTTTTTTAGGCCCTGTGGTTTAATTGTTCATAAATAAAAGGCACCCTCAGGGTGGCGTGCGATAAAAAAGGTTTGAGATAATCAATCTCAAACCTTCTTTTTGTGTGCAAAATGCTTATTATGTACGTATTATTTTGCAAAATTATAACTTCTCATTAAATTCTTTTATAAAAGAAGCATAACTTTCCAATTCTGATTTTTGCATTAATGTCACCTGATCGTAAGTGGCATTCCCGATACTAACAGCATGGGGAAGTGTTGAATAAACAATCGGGTTTTTTCTATCTTTTAAAATAATTTCTGTAGTATTGAAACTATATTTTACCTTGTCAGTGATTTCATGGCTTATTTTAATAATGCCATTTCCAATCGGCCTGCCCTTGTCAACAGTAACAGGCAAAACATAAAAAAACGGCTCTCCTGGCTTAAAGGCGGTCACATAAGAATACAATATAGTCTTCCTGGTTAGTGGTATCGCTTCTTGAAAGGTAGAATAGACAAACGTATACGCATTACCGCCAGGAACTTCCCGGTCTACTAAACCTCGTAAAGCTTGCTTTGATTTTGTATTACCACCATTTTTAGCTAATACAATATTACCTATAATAGCTCCGATCATAATTACAATAAATCCTATAATATAAATTGCATTTTCTTTAATAAATTCCATTATAAAGCTCCTGTAAATTTGTTTTTCTTGGCATTCTCAAAAGACATGAAAAGCTTATAGTGTAAATCATCCAAATAAAGGCTGGATAGCTCTGGTAAAATCGGGCTGTTATCCATTGGTATGGCGCTAACTTTATAATAAGTAATAAACGGAATGGGGATAAAACCCAACAAGTAATACGGTTTTTTGAGCCATGTTATTGAGTGAATTGAATCCCATGTAAAACTCCTGCGCCCATAGGTAAAACCTTGTTCAAAAAGATCAACTTTTTTCCCTAAGCGTGATAGAGGCAAAACAGCAACAAAAACGAAGATTAGGGCTAAAAGATAAGGAATAAATGAAGCATAATCCTTTATGGCACCCAAGGATTCATCACTGAACATTTGCTGCCAATTTAATTTGAATGTTGCTCCTGAAATAGCAATGATTACAGCGACAACTAAATAACCACACATTCTACCTAAAATATACTTTCTGTTTGCTGAAATCTCACCTGTTTTTAAACCTAAATTCATTTTTTCTCCTCCAAAATAATAGCCGCCAAAATAATTGGCTATTTCTTAATCAATTCGCCTTCCGTTAGTATAAATACTATTCAAGCGTATCATTTTAACATATAAAAAAATAAAATTACCATCCTGAAAAATATTTTTATATTTTCGGATGGTGAAATTTTTTAAGAGTCCAGGGATTTTTTGATTTTTGTGGTTTGGCATACAACCGCAATGTTTGCCGGTGAATTGCAAATTTTCCTACTTCCTTATGGTAAGTTTCTTTAAGGGTACCTTTTTAAATTTAAACACTGTCACAGCGTTACTAAGGTTTTACAATGCAAGTATCAATGTACCAACCGCTATGCAAATGCCGCCAATAATTGACTTTGCGCTAACCGTTTCTTTTAAAAAAACAAAGGCGAAAACCATGCTTATAACTACACTTAACTTATCTATAGGTATCACCTTTGCCGCATCGCCTATCTGCAGTGCCTTATAGTAAAACAGCCAGGAAAAGCCTGTTGCAAAACCGGATAAAACAAGAAACACCCAGCTTTTTTGCCCTATTTCTGTTATGCCGTGCTGCCGCCCTGTTATGAAGACAAGCCCCCAGGCCATAACCAACACCACCACTGTTCTAATGGCTGTTGCCAATGTAGAGTTTACGTTCTCTATTCCCGCTTTTGCCAAAATTGAGGTTGCCGCAGCAAAAAAGGCGGAAAGTAACGCATATACCACCCACATAAAAATACCTCGCAATTGTGTTCAATGTACAACACATGTTGTGCACATTTTATTTTTATTTTCAATTTTGTGCAGTTTTAATATACACCGCTTTGCCCATTAAAACAACATAAAACCACATGCGCATTTTGTTAAGGCTGCACCTTTTACAGCTAAAAACCGCATTTTTGTGGTATACTATAATTGGGCTTTGTAAGGCAGTTTTATTTAAAATGCAGTACGCAGTGCACTTGCGCTCACGCTTTCAACCCACCTACCACTGATGAGGAGAACCCATGAAATTAGCTTTTTTTGACACAAAGCCATACGACCATATTTGGTTTGACCCGCTTACTGCCGCCGCAGGCCATGAAATTAAATTTTTCGAGTACAAGCTAAATGCCGAAACCGCTTTCCTTGCGGCCGGCTACCCTGCTGTTTGCGCCTTTGTAAACGATGTTGTTGATGAAGCCACCATAGAAACTTTGTACCGCGGCGGCACGGAGATTTTGCTTTTGCGCTGTGCAGGGTACAACAATGTAGACTTTAAATATGCCTACGGCAAAATACACGTACTGCGCGTCCCAAGTTATTCGCCCGCTGCCATTGCAGAGCATGCGGCAGCATTGCTGCTTACGGTAAACCGCAAAACACACCGCGCATGGGCCCGCACAAGAGACAACAATTTCAGCATTAACGGCCTAATGGGCTTTGATTTAAACGGCAAAACTGCAGGGGTTGTGGGCACAGGGCAGATTGGCCAGTTTTTTGCCCGCATATGCCTGGGTTTTGGCATGCGGGTGTTGGCTTTTGACCCTTTCCCGAAAGAGCTTGAAGGGGTGGAATATGTGCCGCTGGAACAGCTTTTACAAGAGAGCCATGTCATTTCACTGCACTGCCCCCTAACCCCACAAACCACCCATATTATTAATGACGCCGCAATAGCCAAAATGCGGGTAGATGCAATTTTAATAAACACCTCACGGGGTGAGCTGGTGGCCATACCCGCCTTGATTGAAGCACTTAAAAGCGGCCGTTTGGGCGGCGCCGGCCTGGATGTTTACGAGGAGGAGAGTGAATACTTTTTTGAAGACCACTCAAGCGAAATTATTGCAGACGATGACCTTGAACGCCTTTTGACCTTCCCCCATGTGGTTATTACATCTCACCAGGGCTTTTTTACGAAAGAGGCCATGCGGGCCATTGCCGAGGTTACAATGGAAAACCTTGATGCCTATGTAAAGGATAAGGAACTGAATAACGAAATTTGTTACCATTGCAGTGAAAAGAGTGCCTGCCCGAAAGAAAAAGGGCAAAAACGCTGTTTTTAACATTTTTGCTTCTCGCGCCCGCAAAATTGCGGGCGCTTTTTATTGCCCCGTGTTATAATTGCCCTGTACTTGTATGAAAGAGGTGACAGCGTGACAGATATTGCAAAAAGCGTACTAAACCGCCTTGGTGAACCGGAGTTGCTTTCTAAACTTTGCACTTTACCTGCATCAGACCTCAATTCCCTTCTGCTTGAATTAAGCCGTATGCAAGCGACAAAATACACCCCCGCAGATGTTTTAAAATGTTATGAAGCCAACCGTTTTTCGGCGCCAAGCCGCCTTAACCCTGCACTTTATCATCTGCTTGAATTGGAGCTGTTGCAAAAAGCCGAAGAAGATGGCCTTACCGGTGTGCTGCTCTCCCCGCTGGCACCGCTTGGGGCGTCTTCAGTATTCGGCTATGTTGCCCAAAACAACATTGTTTCTGCCCAACGGGGCTGCGAGGTTGTTTCCGACCCTACAAACATGCTTGCACTGGAGCTTGCCAAAAGGTTAAAACAAAAAGAAATGGATACCGCCGCTGACACCCACCTTTGCACCACCGCAAGGGCGGTGCGTGCACAAAATTTTAAGGGCAAAAACTCTTTTGCCCACTTTGGGCTTTTCTGTATTGTATCAAGGGGCAAAGACACCGGCGCTTACGCCGCTGAAAAAGCACTTTTAACAAAACACCTTGCCTTTTATAATACCCTTTTATACGCAAACTATGGTGCGGAACTACAGGTTGTTTTAGGTAAACGCAGCGGCTACACAGATGGTGCCGGTTTTTTTGAAAGGATGGCGGCTGTTGTTAACACCCAACTTCCCGGCGTGCCAACCACTATTGCCACCGGCGGTGAAGGCAACAATTATTACAAGGGCATCAATTTTAAAATTTACATGAAAAAGGGCGATCAAACCTTTGAAATAGGTGACGGCGGTTTTGTAAACTGGTTGCAAGGCTTAACCGGCAGCAAAAAAGAGCGTTGTTTAATAAGCGCTATAAGCCTGGACAGGCTACTGCTAATTTAAAGTTTTGCAGCATATAAATGCCAACGCATTTTACAACGCTTTATTTACTGTTGTTTACTTTAATATATAGCCTGCCTACAGCCATGTAGGCCCACATCTGCTGCGCACCGTTAACATATGGCAACCGGCCCACCCGCTGCCTATGGCAAACATGGCTTTTATATGCCGGGCACTTATTTGCACAGCGCCGGCGGGCTTTGGAAATATTAAAAGCGCAAGTACATTAACCGCACAATAAGTTGTGCTGGCCGTGAATTGCGCCAATGTAAAAATATACAGTTTAACCATGCCGTGCCTTTTAAAATGCACAGGTACCTTTGCAAAAGTAACGCTTAATAAAATAGGCAGGGCGGCTAAAGCCGCCCTGCCTACTGAAATTTAGAGTACTTCAATCTTCAAGCAGTGTTGCCGCATTGCCAAGTTCTTCAATAATGGCTATGTGCTGCGGGCAAATTGCCTCACAGGCGCCGCAGGCAATGCAATCGCTCGCTTTGCCGGCACCACCCATTGTTGCAAAACCGTAATGCCCCTTTGCACGTTGCAGGTTGCCGTAAATTTTATATTCATTAAAAGCAGAGAAAACACCGGGTATATCTATTTTCATGGGGCAGCCGTCAATGCAGTAGCGGCAGCTGGTGCAGGGCACGGTGGGTATGCTGTTTATAACGTCCACCACCGCAGCAATAACAGCTTTTTCTTCATCGCTCAACGGGGCGGGGTCTTTCAGGCAGGCCACGTTGTCTTCCATCTGCTTGAAGTTTGACATGCCGCTTAGTATTGTTACAATGTTTTCAAGCCCTGCCGTATAGCGCAGCGCCCAAGATGCCGCACTTTTGCCCGGTGCCGCCGCTTTTAAAAGCGCATCTGCAGCAGGCGGCAGTTCCGCCAGTGCGCCGCCTTTAACCGGCTCCATAACAATTATGGGCATGCCGTGGCGCAGCGCAATTTCATAACATTGGCGGGCCTGAACACTGTTGCTCTCCCAGTCTGCGTAGTTCAGCTGCAGCTGCACAAATTCAGCTTCGGGGTGGGCGGTTAAAATCTCTTCAAGCAGCGGGGCTTCATCATGAAAAGAGAAGCCGTAATGGCGTATTTTCCCCTCGGCCTTTTTCTTTTTGCAAAACGCCCACATGTCAAACTCATCAACAGCCTTAACCTTGTCAACATCCAGAGAGTGCAAAAGGTAGTAATCTATGTAATCTGTGCCCATACGCTCTAAATGGGTGTTAAAAATGCGCTCAAGGTCCGCCTCTTCCTTCACCATCATGGGCGGCAGCTTTGTGGCTATTTGGTAGGTCTCTCTCGGGTGGCGGCTTGTAAGCGCTTCCTTTACCGCCATTTCACTTTTGCCGCCTTCGTAAACGTAGGCAGTATCAAAATAAGTAAACCCGTTTTCTAAAAAATAGTCCACCATGCGCTTTGTTTGTTCAATGTCAATTTCACCCTCAATTTTCGGCAGGCGCATTAACCCAAAACCAAGTTTTGGTATATCCTGCCCAAGAAAACTGTTTGCCATTTCATTTCCTCCTAAGCTTTACTTCTTGCCAGTATTGTACCACCTTTTTACAAATGTTGGTACAATTTTATTGCTTTAGCACATTGCCAGTTTGCATACGGCAAAATTAAACTTTGTTTTACCGCCGCTTTACTGTAATATGTAAAATATATACCCACCGCTGCATATTGAGGAGAGATGATGGGATTTTTTAATTTTGAATTTAAACCCCGCATGGCGGTTTTGCTTTTTTGCCTGGCCTTGTTTTTGCCGGCCTTTTGCGCTTGTACCGCCACCCCAACGCAAAGTGTAACCCCTGAAGAAACCGGCAACCCGCCCGCTGCCGGCACACCTTTAACCTTTGCCTTTGCAACAGATATTCACCTTTATTCCCCCCTTCTGTTTGATAACGGGCCGCTTTTCGGTTCTATGCTGTACGGGGCAGACAGTAAAATGACCCAGTATTCCGCCGCTATTATGGAGGCTTTTGTGGCAGATGTTATTGCCCAAAAACCCACTGCACTTATATTAGGCGGGGATATTTCTTTTAACGGCGAACAGGCAAGCCACCAACTTACGGCGCAGTTGCTTGCCCCGTTAAAGGCAGTGGGTATACCAGTTTTGGTAATACCCGGCAACCACGACATAAACAGCCTGCACCCGCAGCGCTACGAAGGAAATAAGGTTTTTGCTACAGAGGGTTTTACCCCAGAGGAATTTTATGACTTATACATGCCGTTTGGCGGTGCTGATGCAATAGCCTTTGATGAAGACACCATGAGCTATTTTTACCCTGTTGCCGAAGATTTTTACATTTTAATGCTGGACGCAAGCATATACAAAACCACCGTTGAGGATGACGGTACGCTTTGCGCCGCAACGCTTTTATGGGTGGAGGAATGCCTTAAAAAAGCACAGGCACAAGGGGCAACGGTACTTTCTGTAACACACCAAAACCTGCTGCAACACACCTTTGCAAAAAGTGTTTACATGGTGCGCGAGGCAGATGCGCTTTTGGCACTTTTTACACAGTACGGCGTACAGCTGAATTTAAGCGGGCATATACATGTACAGCACATACTGCAGCAAGGTGGTTTTACCGAGATTGCAACACAGGCGCTTAGCCTTTACCCATGCCAGTACGGCTGGCTAGAGGTTGACAGTGAGCGCAACATAACCTACATGGCTAAAGAAACACCTGTTGCAGCCTGGGCCCTTGCCACCGGAAATGAAGATGAAAAACTGCTGGCTTTTGACGAGACCGGCGAAAGGTTTTTTTACGTAACTGCCGCCCGCAAAGCACTGGAGGAAATTTATTTTGACCCGGCCCTCACCACCGAAGAGAAAACACAAATGGCAGACTTTATCGGCCTTGTAAACCCGCTTTACTTTTCCGGCAGGCTGCACACCGCCCACGCCGAGCTTTTACAGCACCCGGGGCTTGCCCTTTGGGCTGCAAACGCACAAAGATATGCCTTTGGCAATTATATGGTAAACCTTATGGCAAACCCGCCGCTTGACGCCTGCAGTATTTATATACCTGCAAAAAAATAACCGCCGGCGGCACTAAAGTTAAAACACAATAAAACCTACGGGGGTAAACTATGTATAAACTTGGGGTAATTGGTGCCGGCAATATGGCTGCCGCAATAGTTAAAGGTGCCGCTAAAACAGGCTTTTTGGCCGGTGGGCAGGTTTGCATTTACGACCCGGCACAGGGTAAAAGTGCGGCACTTGCAGCTGCTTGTGGCGGCACTGCGGCACAAAGCCTTAACGCGCTTGCAAAAAGCACCGACATTTTGCTTTTTGCTGCAAAACCCGAACACGTAAAGGGTGTTGTTTTGGAGGTGGGCAACCTGTTAAAAGAGAAAGCTCTAATATCCATTGCACTTGGCTGGGGTAACGCCCGCTACCTTGAAATACTGCCCGGGGGTGCAAGGGTGGCGTTTGTTATGCCAAATATTTGCTGCCTGGCAGGTGAGGGCATGGCCATTATGGAGGAAGGGCACACCCTTTCACAGGAGGAGGCAGCTTTTACTATAGGCCTTTTTGAGAGCATTGGCAAAACTACCACGCTGAACAGCACCTATATGAATGCCGCCGGCACCCTTGCCGGGTGCGGCCCGGCATTTTTATCCCTCGCTGTTGAAGCGCTGGCTGACGGCGCTGTTTTAAACGGTTTGCCAAGGGAAACAGCTGACCATTTGGCGGCGCAAATGGCCGCCGGCACCGCCAAAATGCTTGCAGGCGGCACCCACCCCGGCGTGCTGAAAGACAGCGTGTGCTCACCTGGGGGCAGCACCATACGCGGGGTGCAGGCGCTTGAAGATGGCGGCGTGCGGGCAGCTTTTATCAGCGCTGTTGATGCCGCGGTGAACATAAAATAAATCTTGCTTTTTAAGCCTTATATATTACTGCTTACAATTTGATTAATAAAAACAAGCAGTTTGTATAAAGTGCAAGCGCTTTGTTGGTTTGCAGGCAAGTTGCAGTACCCCCTTCACAAACTAAAAAGCCCCAGGGTATGGCCCTCACTATAAAGATATATTTTTAAATTCGATATACTCGCAAATATTATAGTTATATACTTACACGCAAAAGCAGGTAAAACACTCAGCATTTATGAATTTTTATCATTTAAAAAAGGTAAAAATATTTTTCAAATAGCTATTTTATTATTTGTTGGGAGAAAAAATGCAAACGTGGAAAAAGGTTTTAATAACATTTTTGATTGCCTGGCTTTTAGTGTTTTGTATTGACATTATAACTTCTATAACTATTCACCGCCCAATTTTTTCAATAAGCGGAAGCGGAGATTGTTTTCAACCATATTTTGGCCTTGGATATTCGATTACATTTTTTGATGGCCCTACACCAACGGGTTTTTATTATGATAAAGTTCCAGATATTAAACCGTGGTTTTATCTAGTGATAAATACCGTATTAATTTTTTTTGTAACTCGAAAAAAACATATAAAGAAGGTTTGAGATTTATTATCTCAAACCTTCTTTAGCACACCACCCCTAAGCTGTGGCTTTGTTTTAATTGTTTTATTTACCGGCGCTGCCTGCCGCTGTGCAACCTGCACAGCTTTTGCACGCACTGCCGCCGCTGCAACCGCAGCCGCCGCTTTTTGCGCGCTTTATACTGGCCCGCAGGGCAAAGCA
>JAVBRS010000105.1:0-2554 GCA_031547715.1 Oscillospiraceae bacterium | reverse complement strand
GAACAATGCGGGTATTACTGTTTGGTAGCAGGCCAAAAGGCCGTTTGTTACACCCGCTGCAGCCTGCCCCGGCGCAAGGAAGATAAACGCAACGCAGCTGCAGCACAAAAACAAAACTGGTATGCCGGCAAAATTAAACATGGTTCTATCGTTGCTCATAAATTACACCCCTTGGCTATATATATGTTAAAGGCCCGGGCTTTAGGTACCGCAGCTGGCAGGGGGTGCAAAATGGCAAAAGGTAAAAAAAATGGCGGTAAGCTTAACGGTTTTGCCACGAGCATCTTCCGCATGGGGCAGGCGGTAACCTACACCACACCTGCGCTTAAAATTGGGCCCGGCGGTAATATTTTTATTGAAAACTGCAACAGAATTGTTGCCTACAATGAAGGTGAAATTGCTTTTTACCTAGGGAAAATTATTGTTGAAGTAAGGGGCGACGGCCTTGAAATGAAAAGTTTAAACCAAACCGGTGCAGAGCTTATGGGGCGCATTCATTCCATTGAATTTCTATACCCCGGCGGGTAGAAAAGGGGCGAGCGTGTGAAGTTTTTATTTGGCTATGTTGTATTTTCTTTAACCGGCGGCCTTGAAAACGAGTTTTTAAACCAATGTTTAAAAAATGAAATTGCGTTGACCGACTTAAAGGCAACACCTTTTGGTATAACAGGGGTTGTACCGGCGGGCAAATATAAGCAAATTTGCAAAATTGCCAAAAAATGCGGCGGGCGTGTGCGTATGCAAGAAAAGCACGGCCTGCCATTTCTGTTGCATAAGCACAGCCGGCGGTATGGGTTGGTTGCGGGGGCGGCATTTTTTGTTTTTTGTGCATGGTATACAAGTTTTTTTGTGTGGAATGTGCAGTTTTACGGCCTGAACCAGCAGCAGATACAAATTTTGCAGCCCAAGCTTATAGAGCTTAACCTGGTTGAAGGGGCGAGGGTTACAGATGATTATCTGCGCGTATGTGAAGAAGAAATTTTATTTTCTTCGCCGGAGTTTGGCTGGGTGTCTATAAATTTTGTTAAGGGGCGCTTGGTGGTGGAGGCCAGCATTGCCACCCCAAAGCCGAAGATTGACGGCAATGAAATTACCCAAATAAGGGCGGGCCTTGCAGGGGAGATTGTGAGCATGGAGGTTTACGGCGGAACTGCCACCAAAAAAGTGGGAGACAGTGTGGAAGCGGGTGAACTGCTGGTTGAAGGCGTGTACCGCACACCCTATATAACACGGTACTTTTTTGAGCAGCCACAACATTCAACCGCCAAAATACTTGCAAAGGTTGAATGCGTATATTCAAGCGAGGTACAGCTTGAAAGCACGGCACTTTTGCCTTTTGGCCAGCGGGTTGAACAGCGCATATACACGGTTTTGGGCAGGTGCTTTGTTTTTGGCACCCTGCCGGGAGATGACACTTTAATAGTGCGCAACGAGAAGGAAAAAATTACTTTTTTAGGGTTTTCACTGCCTGTTAGCTGCCAGGTTGTAACCGGCATTACACTTGTTGAGGCAGAGGTGAGCATGAGTGCTGAAAGTGCGGCTGCATACTGTGCGTGGCAGCTTGGGGCCCAGGCGTACAGAGATTTTGCTTTAGGTGAATTGCTTTATACCACAGGCAGCAGTTATGAGGAAAACGGAATTTTTCACTACACTTTAACAGCGGGTGGCATTTTAAACATAGCGGTGGAAGAAGCGGCGGTTACTGCCCCGAAAACACCGCAGGGGTAAAGTAACGGCAGCTGTAAGCAGGTGCACCGGCCATGGCAAACTTGAAAAAGAAAAATGCCGAAAACTAAAAGGCGGCATAAAATTGCAGCTTAAAAAGACTGTGCAGCAAGGTTGCACAGTTTTTTGCATTTGCGCGGCAAAGCAGCTTTTGAAAAACGGCCGCCCGAAGAAGCAAAAGCATTTGGTTTTGTTGCAAAATGTGGTATAATACAAAGATATTAGTGTTGCTTACGCAGTTTTGCTGTGTAATAAAGTTTATTACCCTGGGGGGCCTGATGGCGGAACTACAGCTGGAAATGCAAAACATAGAAGAGATGCTTGCCTTGTTTGGCAGCGGGGATGAAAATTTGCGCCTTATTCAGGATGAATTTGGCGTGACCTGCGTGTGCCGCGGCGCCGGTGTTAAGCTTACCGGGCAAGATGAAGCGGTGCGCCAGGCCCTTGCCTGTATAAACGCAATGCAAAAACTGGCGGCAGCAGGCACAGAGCCCGATGAGCAGATGGTGCGCTACTGCATTGGCCTTGCCCGCAGCGGTGAAGCTGCAAAGGCGCAAGACCTTGCGGCAGAAGTGGTGCTTATTACCACAAAAGGCCGCCCTGTGCGCCCCAAAACGCTTGGCCAAAAAGAATATGTAAATGCAATTGCAAAAAACACTATAACATTTGGCGTGGGGCCGGCGGGTACCGGCAAAACCTATTTAGCGGTGGCAATGGCAGTTAAAGCGTTTAAAGCAAAACAGGCCAGCCGCATTGTTTTAACCCGCCCTGCTGTGGAGGCGGGTGAAAAACTGGGTTTTTTGCCCGGAGATTTGCAGAACAAGGTGGA
>JAVBRS010000073.1:0-3824 GCA_031547715.1 Oscillospiraceae bacterium | reverse complement strand
TACGCGAGCTGGGTTCAGAACGTCGTGAGACAGTTCGGTCCCTATCTGTCGTGGGCGCAGGATATTTGATGGGATCTGTCCCTAGTACGAGAGGACCGGGATGGACGCACCTCTGGTGCACCAGTTGTCACGCCAGTGGCATAGCTGGGCAGCTAAGTGCGGAACGGATAAACGCTGAAAGCATCTAAGCGTGAAACCGGCCCAAAGATAAGATATCCCACTGTTTAAAACAGGTAAGACCCCTTGAAGACTACAAGGTAGATAGGCACGAAGTGGAAGTGTGGTGACACATGTAGCTAGCGTGTACTAATCGGTCGAGGGCTTGACCACAATTTTGGTAAAGAAATTCTTCGTTGTTGTTCAGTTTTGAAGGGCCCGTAGAGTAAATTGCTTACAATTTACTTTCTGGTAGCAAGCTGTTTAAGAAGCATAACAAAGTTGGTTACCGCGAGAGCGGTTATCATATATATTAGTCGGTGCCGATAACGTCGAGGACCCACCTGTTCCCATTCCGAACACAGAAGTTAAGCTCGATTGTGCCTACGATACTTGGCTGGCGACGGCCCGGGAAAATTGGTAGACGCCGACACAAAACAAAACACCCCCTGTTTCAGGGGGTGTTTTGTTTTCTTGTATTTACAGTAGTTATGACCATTTTTTTATTTTGCGTTTGATATATGGCATTTGTGGCTTTGCCGCTTTTGGCCGGTTAACAGTGCTGCCGCAGAGACGAAGGGACATTGTTGTTTGCAAGCCGGTGCCGTTTGCCAGGTGCGCTACGATAGCAGGTTAGCTGTGTTGCTTTTGCTCACTTTGTGCCTTTACTGTTGTAGCTTTGCTGCGGGGCAAGTCGCCGTGCAAGCCGCCGGTACCTCAGCAGTGCCGTGATGTTTTTTGGGTAGGAAGCACGCCCGTTAGGTAGCAGTACCCGATTATTTAATAATGCTTTTTGGCGGTGGGTAACATATTATCCGGTTAGAATGCAGCTAGATAGGTTAGCGGCAGGGGATGGTGAGATTATTTCAATGGGCATTTAGGGCGGTTAAAATACGAGTTAAGCAAGGTTATTAGGTTGGTTCAGCACTATTAGCGCAGTTACAAGGCCGCTAGGTTGCTTAAGGGTTAATTTGTTAGTGTATCATGTTTAAACAGGGTGCTTACGGTGGTTGGCATCACAGTTTGTGCAGTTGTGTTGGTAAGTGGAAGCCAGTGCTGCTGTCAGGCTATTAGCTTAGCTGTTGCATTCTAAGCATGTTAGTGCCATTAGAACAGCTTTATTGTGCTTTTCATAATGCTTCAACAAGCTTCAACGCTGCGATAATACATGAGGCTGTACTTTTCGCTGCTGCAAGTTTTTATTATGTGAAAGATAGTAACAAGTTGTTAAAACGCGAATTATGTTTAAAAAATAGGTTCATTATATAAGTAACGTCATTTTAAAAAAGGCGTAATTTAGCAAAAACATGTACGCTTTCCAAGTGAAAACCATTCTTATAAAAATATTTATTAGCAGTTTGCAAAAAGCCATATTTTTAAAAGCAACATTAATATTAGCGCTGCCATTAAAGCCAAAAGTGTTAAATGCTATTCAGCTGGCATCTAACTTTCTGTTGTAAAATGTGAAATGAAATAGGTTTGCCAGAAGAAGAGTTTTATGTTACACTGCTATAAATTGAGTAGTAAAAGAGGTGCCGCCCAATGGCGCAAAAAATGCAACCGGGGATGTTACAAAGTAAGCTTTGGCTTTTTAGCTGGGCTTTTTTTATGTTTGTGGCGGTATTTTACCTGCTTGCGGTGAATTTGGCCGGCGGTAGTTTGCTTGGCTTTATATGCTATGCAGGGTGTTTTTTATTTTTGCTTTTTTTGCCCGGCCTTTTTACTGTAAACACACTGTTAAAAAGCCAAAGTGTTGAAATTAAACTTTTTTTGGCTATACCTTTTGGCGCTTCCATACTGGTGTTGGCGTATATGTTTTTTGCAGGGTTGCTTGGTGCTTTAAATTTTTTTGCATACACCCCAAGCATTGTTTTAGCTACTGTGCAACTGGTAAATTTTTTTTTGGAATATAAAAACACAAACGTTAAAAATTACGCTGCGCAACTAAAAAGTGTACAAGCATCTTTTTTAATTGTACTTTTCAGTTTGCTTTTATTTACCTACACCTTTACAGGTGTGCTGCCATATGCAAAGCCGCATGTTGCAGGCAACATGCTTTATTCACAAGACCTGCTTTGGAGTGTGGGCAATGCAGCGGCGGTGCGCTTTGGTTTCCCCCTGGTGGATTTGCGCGCTACGGGCGGGGTAATGCACTACCACTATTTTACAGAAGCTGTAACAGGGCTGATTGCCTTTGCCAGCGGGCAGAGCGCGTTTGATGCAGTTTGCTATTACACATGGCCTGTTTGGGTGGCGCTGCTTGTTTGCGGCTTGTATATTTTAGGGAAAAGGCTTGGCATGGGAAAGGCGGCATTGCTGCCGCCGGTAGGTGCTACACTACTTACATTTTTAGAGCGCTCTGGGGCGGTGCACACTTTTTTAAACCCTAACAACGTTTTACAAAACTATGTTTATTTGCTGTGTACACTTATTTTGGTAAGCGTTGCAACACAAAGCCCCGGGGCCCTGCAAGCAGCAGGGCAAAAACTGCGCCAGCCGGCCGCAGCAAGGCTGGTTACCGCATTTGCAATTTGCATGTTTGGGTTTGCTTTTGGCAAAAGCACAATTGCAGTGCTTTTTTTGTGCGGGTGCTTAGCGGCGGCAGTTGTTTTTGTTTTACTGCATAAAAAGGTGCCTTTTAATGTGCCGGGCATGGTTGTTGCCGGCACAGCAGTAACAGCGCTTTTGTACATGCTTATATTTTCAAAAGCGGTTGTGAATTTGGTGTTTGCGCCAAGTTATGGGGCATTTTTTAACATAGCAAAAATACTTTTAATACAAGTTGGCCCGGTGTTTTGGCTGTACAGCATTGCTGTATTTTACAACGCAATAAATATTAAAGAATTAAGTTTTACAGAGCTGGTGATTAATGCTATGGTGCCCGGCGGGCTTTTTGCAGCCTGTTTATTTAACCATTATTCTGCTTCTCAAATGTACTTCTTCCTCACTGCCTGCTTTTTAATGTGGCTAACGGTAGGCAGGGCTGTGAAGAATTTGGAAACTAAAAAAGCGCATGTGCAGCTACTGGCTTTAGCGGTTTGCATGGCGGCTTTTTGCGGCACCATGCTAATAACAGCGCCAATGCTGCGCACAGGTGTGCAGGTGGAACTGCGCGGGCTGGGTTTGCGCCCCCCATATACGGAAACGGCTGCAAGGGTGAGCCTGGATGATGAGAATGCGGCTTTATGGTTGGCCGCAAACATGCAGGATGGCGAGATTTTTGCCACCAACCGGAACGCACAGGACAAAACTGCAGGTGAAGGGGTATTTCACGCTTATACGGCACTTAGCGGGCAGCAGGCGTATGTGGAAAGTTGGCGTTATGCAATGGATTACAGCATGAACTATTACACGCTGCGCCACAACCTTGAAGTGGTTAGTGACGGTATTTTTGCCTGCCAAACCTTTGAAGAGGCAAGAGTACTTGCACTTGAAAACGGCATAAACTACCTGTTGCTATACCTGCCTTATAAAGGCCAGCCATTTACAGGGGGTACACCTGTTTTTGTAAGTGATACAGTGCTTATTTATAAAGTATAAAGGCATTTATTTAGTGGTTTAATGCTTAACACATTGAAGTATAGCAGGGCGTGGCGGGTTTAGAAATGGCCTAGTTATTTTAATTATAAAACCCAACCCCGAAGGAATTTTAAAATTCCTTCGGGGTT
>JAVBRS010000187.1:0-9136 GCA_031547715.1 Oscillospiraceae bacterium | reverse complement strand
GAAACCACCCCTTGGCTGCTTGCCAAAAATGAAGAGGATATGCCGCGCCTTGCCAGCGTGCTTTACAACCTGTGCGAAGTGCTGCGCATTTGCGGCATTTTGTTAAGCCCGTTTATGCCTGCCACCGGCCCCAAAATTTTTGAGCAGATTGGAGCCGGTGAAGAAATTACCACCTATGAGGGCGCTGCCATTTTTGGCCTGTTGCCGGAAAATTTAACGGTGAAAAAAGGCGACGTACTTTTCCCGCGGATAGATGCAGCTGCAAAGCTTGCCGAAATTGAAGCGGCAAACCCGGCGCAGGATGAGGCGAAACCGGCATTTGAGCACAAACCCGAAATGACAATTGACGACTTTGCAAAAAACGAGCTGCGGGTTTGTGAGATTATAGCCTGCGAAAAGGTGGAAAAGGCACAAAAGCTTTTAAAACTTACCGTGTTTGACGGCGAGCGTCAGCGGACGGTAGTGTCTGGCATTGCTGCATGGTACACACCAGATGAGCTGGTTGGCAAAAAACTTGGGGTTATTTGCAACTTGAAACCGGCAAAGTTAATGGGCATTATAAGCGAGGGCATGATTATGGCGGCAGACCACGGCGAGCGTGCGGTAATTGCCTTTTACCCAAGTGAAGTTGATGCAGGTGCAATAATACGCTAAAAAAGGGGGCTGCCCTTTGCGGGGTGGCCCATTTTTTGTGCGTTACATTTAAAGCTGTTCAAATTTTTGTGTTGCCCCGCTTTTATCTGCCGCACGTTTTATCTGCCGCGTGGGCCATTTGGCACAGTTTAGGTTGCGGCCTTATATAAAACTTTATTACTTTTAACAATGGCATGTGCCATATTAGGTGAAAGCTTGGAGGAAGAGATGCGAATTTTTGACAGCCATGCACATTACATGAGCAGCCGCTTTGAGGGTGGGCGGGAAGAACTTTTAAACAGCCTGCCGGGGCTTGGGGTTGCCGCTGTGCTGGACTGCGGTGTAGACTACAACACCACCGTGCAATCTTTGGAATACGGCCAAAATTACCCTTGGCTTTACACGGCCGCAGGGGTGCACCCGCAGGACATAGCGGGCATTGGTGAAGACGAGCTTGCCAAACTGGAAGCACTGCTGGCCCACCCGAAAGTAGTGGCGGTGGGTGAATGCGGGCTTGACTACCACTATGAAGGCGGCGTTTGCAAAGAGCGGCAGATTGAAATTTTTGAAGCCGAGCTGGAAATGGCAAACCGCCATGACATGCCCATTGTTGTGCACTGCCGAGAGGCCACGCAAGACACCATGGAATTGCTGCGAAAATATAAACCCAAAGGGGTAATGCACTGCTTTTCAGGCAGTGCGGAAACGGCAAAAGAAATTGTGAAGCTTGGTATGTATGTTGGCTTTACCGGGGTAATAACCTTTAAAAATGCACGCAAAACCCTGGAGGCACTGGCTGCAGTGCCGCTTGAGCGCCTGCTTATGGAAACCGACTGCCCGTGGATGGCGCCGGAACCGCTCAGGGGGCAGGCCAGCCATTCCGGAATGATAATACACACCGCTGCAAAAGCTGCACAGGTTAAGGGTGTTACCACAGAAGAGCTGCTTGAAACAACCTGCCAAAACGCCTGCCGCATGTTGAATATTAGGCTTTAGTAACTGTGCTGCCGCTTTACAATAAAGGCAGGCTGCTTTAAAATGGCAAAACTTTTAAAACGGTATGTAAAACGCCGCACAGCTGTGGGTAGCTAAAACGCTAATGCAGTAAGCTAATTTATTAAAAAATATTTATTTCAACTTTTACTGCGGGCTTACTTAATTTTTCAATAAAACTGCATTTTAAAATATAAACTTACTATATAAAACATGTAACAGTATGGCGGCTGGTTAATTTTAAGCATTGCCGCAAAGGCAAACCGGCTTTAGTTTTTAAGCCAAAATTTTTTCAAAAGGCAAAGTATATAACGCATACGCCGCTGGTATATTTACAAATATGTTTTTTTTGGTTAATATAATATAGGTTTTCATATAAAAGGCATTTAAAACAGTGCAGTATTAAAACACTTTGGTTTATAATATTTAAAGGAGCCGCACAATGAAAAAGACCATTTCTATGTTACTTGCCATGGCACTAGCTTTTGCAGTGTTTGCCGCTTGTGGTGGCAACGGGGGCGAAGCGCCGCCGGATTCCAGCGATAACTCCGGGGATTCAAGTGCATCTGAGCCGCCGGTACAAGAACTTAACATTAACCTTTTAACCGGCGAAGAGGCAGCAGAAGGGTATAACCCGAACCTGCGCCCGGTGGCGGTTATGGTTAACAACA
This sequence comes from Oscillospiraceae bacterium, assembly GCA_031547715.1. GTDB lineage: Bacteria > Bacillota > Clostridia > Oscillospirales > Ruminococcaceae > JAVBRS01. Next base: position 6,839 of record JAVBRS010000187.1, on the reverse strand, counting down.
TAAAGCAGTCTTGGCCGCAGAGCGGCATCACAAGCGCGGATGTTGTATATGAAATTGTAACAGAGGGTGGCATTACCCGCTTAATGTGCGTTTTCAGTGACTACACACAGATGCCAAAAGTAGGGCCGGTGCGCTCAGCCCGTGACCAAATGGTGCAGCTTATGATGCCCATGGGGTATATGTATTTCCATATTGGGGGCAGCACCTTCGCACAGGATATGCTGGATTACTACGGCTATTATGTGCATGAAATTGATTTCAAAGAAAACTCCAGTTACCTTTGGTTTGACCAGGCCCGCCGCAACAGTGGCATGGCCACCGAGCACTGCTGGTATATCACCGGTGAAGCGGCAACCTCTGCGGTTGCAAAGCTTGGCACAATAACCGTAGCAGAGCGCCAGATACCATTATTCCACTTTGTTCCATTCGATGAAGAGCCGCGTGTGTTGACAGACGGGGAATCAAGCACCATCAACATTCGTTTTTCTTCAGGCTATGCCTCAACCTTTTCTTTTGAAAACGGCAGGTACTACAAAAGCCAAAACGGGCAGCCCCAAATTGACACAAATAACGGCGAACAGCTTGCCTTTGACAACCTGCTTATTCTTTTTACCACCATTGAACAATACCCGGGCACCCCCCTTGCCAAGGTGGATTTTTCATTCGGCGGCGTAGGGTATTATTTCAACAACGGAAGATATGAGAAGGTGCGTTGGCTTAAAGGCACCCCAACAGAACCGCTGCGCATTGTTGACGCAGGCGGTAACGAGATAGATGTGCTTATAAACCCCGGCCAATGCTATATTGCATTTGTGTCTCTTGAAGAGGCAGGGGCATTTACCTATTAAAATATCAGCAGCGGCTTTTTAAAGCCGCTGCTGTTTTGCATTGTTAAGGTGAAAATGCTACGTGATATAGAAATTTTATAATTGCAGCATATAAATTTTTAGCTTACAACGTAAAGTACAATAAAAGCAACAGGCTGGCGTCATTTTAAAAATGGCGCCAGCCTGTTAAATATTCTGTATTATATATAATGAATCGCTTGTGTTTTCAAGGGCGCCGGCACTTAACCATATACTTTATTTCTTATAACTCATTTAACAAGAAAAGGCAGTTAATCTGCGTTGCCGCGCATGTTGTTTTCACTTGTTTTAATGAGGTTTAAAAGGCTGCTTGCGTAAAGCGGGTACTGCCGAGAGAGGGTTTCGGTGGTCATGCTGAAAGTCTCGCCTGTTTTGTGCAGCTTCTCGTCTCCGGCCTCTTCGCCGGTCAGAAGCGCTTTCGCCTTCGCCTCATTTACGGCCATTGTAGCGCCGGCGTAAGCGGTGTATGTTGTTTTGGAAAAGCCGTAAAGCCCTTCGGCGTTTTTGGGGTTGGCGCTATATAAAAGGCGGAACATGCGGTAAACCGCAAGCATTAAAAAACTGCTTATTTCGGTTATCAAGGTTTTGTCAGGGTAGGTGTTGAGCTTATCAAATAGTATGTTTAAAGAGTTTGATATTATTTTTTTGTTCAAAGTGGGCAGAACGCTGCCCTTATAGTGGCCGTCGCCTTTGCTCATATCTGCGTCCGGCAAATCCTCTGCGCGCAGGGTAAGGCCATTGCGGTCTGCGCTGCGGCCAAGCAGGTAATCGCAGGATACATCGTAATAGTCTGCCAGGCGCACAACAAAGTCAAGCCCACACTCACGTATGCCCTTTTCATAGTGAGAGAGCAGTGCTTGTGAAACACCAAGTTCGGCCGCCACCTCTTTTTGGGTGACGCCCTTTTCCTTGCGCAGCAAGGTAATTATGCGGTTAAAGTCAGCGGCCATAATGTCCCCTTGCTTTTTGCCCCAGCCTGCGTTAAAGTTATATGGCAAAAAAGTATAAAATGGCATTTTGTTGAATGTACCGTAAATTATACTGCAAGGCAAATTTTTTGTAAATGCCAAAACTGCCAAAAAACAACATTATTTTTAGGGGATATATGAAAAATTACAATATTCACCTCATTCGCCATGGTAAAACTACAGATAACGAGCAGGGTATATTTGCGGGCGGAGGCAGAGACACCCATTTGAGCGCCGCAGGAATTGCCGAGCTTACTGCAATGAAAGAGAAATTTATATACCCGAAGGTGGAAACTTTGTTTTGCAGCCCCATGATGAGGGCGGTACAAACAGCACAAATTTTATACCCTGACCACAAGGCCATTTTGGTTGCGCCGCTTGTAGAGGCGCAGATGGGCATTTTAGAGGGTACCCCCCATGCAGAAATTGCCGAAAGCGGGTTTTGGCAAAAATGGCGTGGCCCGCAGGAAGAATTTTTAGGCGATGGGGTGGAGGCACACAGCGCCTTTTTGCAGCGCACCACCACGGCTTTTGCAACCCTGCTGGAGGGCATGATGCGCGCCGGAATACATGATGCTGCGCTGGTTACCCACGGCGGGGTAATAAGTGTTATATTGGCACAGTTTGGCCTGCCGGAGCGAGAAGAGACTGAATGGGGCGCAGATAACGGTGCAGGGTATACGGTGGGGGCCTCTGTAAGTTTTTGGCAGCACACCGGCAAGGTGGAGGTGCAAAAAGTGCAGCCCGGCGGGTATTTAAAAAGCCTTGGGTACGAAGAGGAATAAAAGGAAAACTAAATTGAAATACAATACCTGCCGACAGCGGTGCACCGTTATGTAAAACATGCCGCTGCAACAGGTTTGTAAAATAAAACAATACTACAAGAGGTGTATAATGAACGAAGGACAGGAACGTTTTGCGGGGTTTATTTTGGAGCGTGTACAGGCTGAATATACTGAACTTGCAAAAGAACTTTTGCAAGAGGGCTTTGACAAACAGGCTAAAAATGCATTTAACGGCGAATATGTGCAGGAATATATGGCTAAAATGCAAAGTTACCTAAAGCCGCAATACCTGGAAGAAGTAATGCAGATAATGCAGAATTTCAAACCGGAATAAGGTTGAATAAAAACTTAAAATGGCAAAAAAAGGCCACCTGTTAATTTAACAGGTGGCCTTTTCAAGTAAAACTATTTTTGCAATGCTTCCCTGCATTCGGCACAAACATTCTTACCTTGGTGTTCGCACAGGTCTGCGTCACTTCCGCAGAAGATGCAACTAGGTGCAAAACGGCGCAGAATAATGGTGTCATCCTGTACAAAAATTTCTACAGGGTCCCGGTCTTCTATGCCAAGCCCGCGGCGCAGCTCTATTGGCAGCACAATGCGTCCCAAATCATCAATTTTGCGTACAATGCCCGTAGATTTCATTTTTATCACCTCAATTCGAGGTAATTATAGCAAAAAAATGCTAAAGTGTCAATTTTTTCCACAAATTTCCTAAATTAGGTAAAAATGCGCAAAAAATCTTATTTAAAATTCGTTTTTTTGTTAAATTTATCTTAATTTAGTGTTATAAATCCTATTTTCTCATAAACATCTTTTAATATTGGAGAAGAAATGCTTTTGGCCTGTGCTGCGCCGGCGGCTAAAATACTGTCTAACTCCTCTTTATTTTCAAGGTGTTTGCGGTAGCTTTCCTGTATTGGGGTCAAAAGTTCCACAACCTTTTCACCTACGGTGGTTTTCAAATCTCCGTAGCCCTTGCCGGCGAAAAACGCCGCCACATCTTCCGGGGTTTGGCCGGTTATTGCAGCGTATATAGAAAGCAGGTTGGAAACGCCGGGTTTATTAACAGGGTCGTATTTTATAATATTCTCGCTGTCGGTAACCGCCCGTTTAAACTTTTTCATAATTAAATCCGGCTCATCCAGCATTAAAACATAAGCGCCTGCATTCGGGTCGGACTTGCTCATTTTCTTTGTGGGCTCTAAAAGGCTCATTATGCGGGCGCCAACCTTTGGAATGTAGGCGGCGGGCAGCGTAAATGTATCGCCGTACGCACCGTTGAAACGTGTTGCCACATCCCGTGCAAGCTCCAGGTGCTGGCGCTGGTCTTCCCCCACCGGCACAAGGTCTGCGTTGTAGGCCAAAATGTCCGCCGCCATAAGTACAGGGTAGGTAAAAAGCCCGCTGTTTATATTGTCTTGGTGTGCGGCAGATTTATCTTTAAACTGGGTCATGCGTGAAAGTTCGCCAAACTGCGTATTGCAGCCAAGCACCCATGCAAGCTCTGCGTGGGCGGGCACATGGCTTTGAACAAAAATAATGCTTTTTGTCGGCTCAATGCCAACAGCCAAAAGCATGGCAAGCGCCTCATATGTGCGGCGGGCAAGGTCTTTTGGCTCCTGCCGCACGGTAATTGCATGCATGTTAACTATACTGTAAATGCAGTTGTATTCATCCTGCAGGGCGCTCCAGTTGCGCAGGGCGCCAAGGTGGTTGCCAAGCGTGAAAACACCTGAGGGTTGTATACCGCTGAATATATATTTTTTTGAAGAATCCATAACAATGTTACCCCTTGCCGTAAGGCGTTAAATTAGTGTTATGCCGCGCCGAATGCACGGCAGCGAATGCCCGAAAGAAAGTTTGAAAAAGTGGGCCGGCGCCATCGCAGCATGGGTAATGGTGCTAATGGTAAATGTAAAACAGGCCTGGGCATTATAGGCCCCCTTTCTAATATTTTATACAATAGTATAGCACCGGCCACAGGTTGCCGCAAGGGGTGAAGAGTTAGGGCGTTTTTTTAAGCATGACGTGGCGCACAAATTCAATTTTTTGCCCGGGTTGTAGCAGCCGCGCAAAATGCATATGCGCAAGTGCGGCAAACTTATTTTTTAAACACGGTGTTCGGCGAAACCTGCATTGACAAAGTGCTGCCAAAGGGCTAGTATTGGTGTTAAGGCAGGGGTACCTGCCTTTTAACACATTCTCCGCCGGGCCCACCGGCGGCAAAGAAATGAAAGAAAGGGAAACACACCATGAAAGACGTTAGAGTACGCACACGCTTTGCCCCAAGCCCCACAGGGTATATGCATGTTGGCAACCTGCGCACAGCCCTTTACGCCTATTTAACGGCAAGGGCCAACAACGGAGATTTTTTGCTGCGCATTGAAGACACCGACCAAAACCGCCAGGTTGAAGGCGCCATTGACATTATTTACAACACCCTGCGTGAAACCGGCCTTTTGTGGGATGAAGGCCCTGACTGCGGCGGCCCTGTGGGCCCCTATGTGCAGAGCGAACGCAAGCCAATATATAAAAAATATGCTGAAGAACTTATAGAAAAAGGTGCGGCATACTACTGCTTTTGCACCAAAGAACGGTTGGAAGAGCTGAACAACCTGCAAAAAGCAGCGGGCCAAATAACAAAATATGACGGCCATTGTGCAAGCATACCCCTTGAAGAGGCAAAGGCCCGTGTTGCCGCCGGCGAGGCATACGTTATTCGCCAGCGCATACCGAAAACCGGTGTTGCCGGCTTTGATGACATTAACTTTGGCCACATTGAAGTGGATGTATCTACACTGGACGACCAGGTGCTTTTGAAAGCGGACGGCATGCCCACCTACAACTTTGCCAATGTAGTTGACGACCATTTAATGAATATTAACCCGGTTATCCGCGGCACAGAATATCTTTCGTCGGCGCCGAAGTACAACCTGCTGTACGCCGCCTTTGGCTGGGAAGTGCCGGATTATGTACACTGCCCGCCGGTTATGAAAGACGCGACCCACAAGCTTTCAAAACGCAACGGGGATGCCTCATATGAGGACCTGGTGGAAATGGGCTACTTGACCGATGCAATATTAAACTACATTGCGCTTTTAGGCTGGAGCCCGGGCAATGAGCAAGAGATATTCTCTTTAGAAGAGATGGTGAAAATTTTCACCGTTGAGCGCATAAATAAAAGCCCGTCTATTTTTGACATTGAGAAACTACGCTTCATAAACGGTGAGTATATTCGCCGCTTGAGCGCTGAAGCATTTGCAGAAAAAGCAATGCCGTGGGTGGATAAGGCCGTTAAAGGCAGCTGCAACAAAAAGTTGCTTATAGAGCTTTTGCAGCAGCGGTGTGAAATTTTGGGTGATATACCTGAGCAGGTGGACTTTATTGATGCCCTACCGGAGTATGACACAGAATTATTTACAAGCAAAAAAATGAAAACCGACCCTGAAACGGCAAAGGCGGCGCTAAATTTGTTGGTGCCGGTACTGCAAGGTGTGGAAATTTTTACGGTTGAAAATGTACACGCTGCCATTTTTAACCTTATTGAAAAAGAAGGGGTTAAAAACGGCTACATGCTGTGGCCGCTGCGTGTGGCCATAACCGGCAAGCAGTTTACACCCGGTGGCGGCATTGAGCTTGCGGTGGTGCTTGGCAAAGATGAAACGCTTAAAAGAATTGGCGTTGCCCTGAAAAAGCTTGGCGCCTGACGCAGCAACCGTAAAGCACTAAATTAATTACTTTAAATAAAAAGGCCCTGCGCTTTGCGGGGCCTTTTATTATTTTTATTGCAGTGCCATTTTAAATGGTAATACTAAGGTAGCTTGCTGCTGTTGTATTTTTTAGTTGTAAAGCCAATTAATGCATGCCTGAAACCGCGAAGGTGCGGGCCGCAGCAGGAAGCCGCAAGGCAAAAGGTTTTTAAAAATTAAAAGGGCGGTGCATGTGGTGCGGTTTTATGCTATAATGTTACAAAATTTTATATGGCTGTTACCGGGTGGCTAATAAAATTATAAGGAATTAAAACTGTGCTAATTTGCAAAGGGGGTACAAGCGGTGCAAAAAGAAAAACTTACAAAAACAGCAAACCTGCTTGGGCTAGCCCTTTGCCTTGTGGTATTTGGCTATGCAGTGGGTGAACTTTTACTGCATTTAGCTGCAAAAGTTTTTGCCGGGCAAAGCTGGTGGCGCGGCACAGCCGTGGCGCTGGAAGGCGTTTT
>JAVBRS010000076.1:0-4143 GCA_031547715.1 Oscillospiraceae bacterium | reverse complement strand
GTATAATTAAAAGTGATATAAGGTATATTGTTACCTTTGCAACCTACCTTATTTTCTGTTTTTATATGGCAAGTGGCGGTAACAGCCTTCTGGTGGAAGGGTTTGCAGCCCTTGACACATTACTTTTTATGCTGTATACATTCGGCGGCATTGCAACGTGCACGGTGCTGTATATTATTGAACGTGTTAACCGCAAAAACCGTGAAATTTACGGGAACGCCGCAATGGACGCCGCCCGCAAGAAGAAAAAATAACACAAAGGCTGTGTGTAAATGGGCTATTATCTTAGCCAAAACCTGGGCGAGAGCATGCCGCTGCCGCTGCTTGTTGTAGACCGTTTGCAACAAGCCCCGGCAGACGGGGTGCGCATCGCCCTTTATATTCTAAAAACGGGCAGCGCTGTTCAAAGTGAAATTTGCGCAGCCCTTGGCCTTTTGCCTGAAACAGTTGAAAAGGCTTTGCTTTTTTGGGCAGGTGCCGGCCTTATACATGAAACAGGCACGGTTGAAACACCGGTACAACGCCGCCGCTTAACCCATGGGCAGGTTGCCTTTGCCGCACAAAATAACCCTGACATTGCCGGGATTATAACAACGGCACAGGCCATTACCGGCGGGCCGCTATCCCCGGCTGACACCGCCATTTTAATTACCCTTCACATGGAGGACGGCCTACCTGAAGACCTTATTTTAGCTGCACTGGCACACTTTACCGGCGGCGGTAAAAGCAGTGTACGCTACACTGAGCGCCGCCTTTTAAGCCTTGCCACTGAAGGGGTGGACAACCTTTTAAGTTTTGAAATTTACCTTAGGCAGGAAGAGATGCGAAGGGAGCGCAGGGCCTTTGTAGCTTCACTGCTTGGCCTTGATGAAGGCACGTTTACCGCCGCGGCAACAAACAGCATCGACCTTTGGTATGAGGGTTATGGTTATGGCGATGGCATGGTTGAGCAAGCTGCCCTGCGCTGCGGGCTGAACAACACCGTAAAGTACATGAACGGCATACTGCGCAACTGGTATAAAACCGGTGTGCGCACCCCGGCAGAGATACCCGACACAGGTGCCAACATTGCACCTACCGCCGCTAAAACTGCCGCCGAAGATGACTTTGTGGCACTGAAAGGCTACGCCGTGCCAAAACTTAAAACCCGCAAATGAATTGAAGGGGGCCCCTGATGCCAAGACAGGATTATACAGCAAAGGCGCTGGACGCCCTTGAAGCATTGCGCCAAAACAGTGAAGCTGCCTTGGCAGCCCGCCGCCGCACTGCCATAGGCACAATACCCACACTTGAAACAGTTGAAAATGAAATTATGCAAGCTGGCATTGCGGCGGCACTTGCAGGTGGGAATGCAGAAAAACTTGCGGTTTTAAATGCTTTAATAGAAAAAAAAGCCGACCTTTTAAAAGCTGCCGGCTTTGGTGCAAACTATTTAAACTTACAGCCAGCCTGCCCTTTGTGCGGCGACAAAGGCCGTGTAAAAGGTGCGCTTTGCAGCTGTGTTGAACAACGGGTTAAGGCTATGCGCAGGGCTGATATTTTAGCTGAATCTCCTTTGGCGCTGTGCAGCTTTAGCGGCTTTAATTTAAACTTTTACCCCGACGCTGAAGACCAGCCAAACGGTGGCATTAACCCACGCCGCCACATGGAAGAAGTGCTTGCGTTTTGCACCGCCTACGCAGAGGATTTTGAGAAAAACCCCGGCAGCCTGCTTTTTATGGGGCGGGCCGGCCTTGGTAAAACCCACCTTGCCCTTGCAATTGCCGGTGCAGTGCTGGAACAGGGCCGCGATGTGCTTTACGTAAGTGCGCAAAGCGCTTTCAGCCAAATTGAGAAGGACAATTTTAGCGGCGAAGACATGACCTTCAGGGATGCCCTTTTAGCTGCCGACCTTTTGGTGGTGGACGATTTGGGCACTGAGTTTTTATCGCCCTATATTTTGTCAGAGCTTTACCGCCTGGTGGACACCCGCTTTAACACCAAACGCCCAACTATTTATACAACAAACTTAGTTACAGAGGCCGCAATTGCCGCGCGCTATACAGAAAAAATTGCCTCACGCTTAATGGGCAACTGTCAAACTTTACACTTTTTTGGGGCGGATATAAGAAAGCTGAACAACCTATAAAAATAAATGCCCCCTTAGCAGGGGGCATTTATTTTTATACTGCAACAGCATTGCACTTAACCTTGTGCCCCGCTGTCCATCTTCAGGAAAGCGTTAATAAAACCGTTTAGGTCACCGTCCATAACGGCATCAACATTTCCTGTTTCAAAACTGGTGCGGTGGTCTTTAACCATGGTATAGGGCATAAAAACGTAGCTGCGTATCTGGCTGCCCCACGCAATTTCTTTTTGGTCGCCTTTAATATCTTCAATGCGGGCAAGGTGCTCACGCTCTTTAATTTGGAACAATTTTGCCTTTAGCATTTTCATGGCGTAGTCTTTATTTTGGAACTGGCTGCGCTCTGTTTGGCAGGCCACCACAACCCCTGTTGGTATATGTGTTAAGCGCACCGCCGAAGAGGTTTTGTTAACATGCTGCCCGCCGGCACCGCTGGCACGGTAAACGTCCATTTTTATGTCTTCTTCACGTATGTCAATTTCAATGGTGTCGTCAATCTCCGGCATAACCTCAAGCGATGCAAAAGACGTATGCCGCCGGCCGGAGGAATCAAACGGGGACACGCGCACAAGGCGGTGTACGCCGTTTTCACTGCGCAGCATACCGTAAGCGTTTTCACCTTCAAGTAAAATACTTGCGCTTTTTATACCCGCTTCATCGCCGTCCTGGTAATCAAGCACCTGTATTTTATAATTTTGAGACACGGCATAGCGGGTGTACATACGGTAAAGCATCTGTGCCCAGTCCTGCGCCTCTGTGCCGCCGGCACCTGCATGCAGCGTTAAAATTGCATTTTTGGCGTCATATTCACCCGCTAAAAGTGTTATCATACGCAGGCTTTCCGCTTTTTCCTCAGCCATAACAATGGCAGCTTCCAGCTCTGCAAGTTCTTCTGCGCCGCCGCCTTCTTCGCAAAGTTCCAAATAGGTTTCGGCCTCTTCAAGCACAGTGCAAAAGGCACCATACATTTCAAGTTTATTTTTTATTGGGCCAAGCTCATCAAAAACCGCTTTTTGCAGCGCTGTGTCCTGCCAAAAGCTGGGCTCGGCACTGCGGTGTTCCAGCTCGTCTTTCCGCTGGGTAATTTTATCAACGGCAATGGCACCCCGCAGTTCTTCACGCTCCGGGGCAAGGGCTAAATATCTTTTTTTCAAGTCGTCTATCATCAGCATCTTTTAAATTGCCCTCCTTGCTTTCGCCGTGTATATTATATAAAACCCTTTACGGGTTGTAAAGCGTAAAAGTTTTTGCTTTTTAACGCTTATTCGTGTATTATATATAAAGAATGCCTGTACCAGGAGGTTTTGTATGGCTAAATTTACCGGCGTAAAGTGCCCTGTTTGCAACCTGCCGTTTGCCGCAGATGATGATATTGTAGTGTGCCCTGACTGCGGCACACCACACCACCGCCCCTGCTGGGAGAGCGAAGGCCAATGTGCCAACACCGCCCGGCATGCCACCGGGTATGAGTTTGCAGCCCCTGAGGCGGACAGCACCATAGCCTGCCCCGGTTGCGGCACTGCCTGCCGTGAAAGCCAGCATTTTTGTGAGCATTGCGGCACCCGGCTTTTGCCTGATGAAGTTGAAAAGCCTGCTGAAAACCCTGCATACCAGCCGGTTTTTGGCCAACCGGCCACCCTTGGCGGCGACAGTGCCAGCACGCCTATTTATGGCTCTTTCGCCCCCGGTGACCCCGCCCTTACAGAGCAACTGGATGACTACACCCTGCCGGAATGGGCAAATTTTATCGGGCCGAATGCAGGGTATTACATTCTTGCTTTTAAACGTGCAAAAGCTTTGGGCCGGTACCCGTTTTGCTGGTCTGCTTTCTTTTTTGCCCCGGTTTATTTTTGGTTTCGCAAAATGTGGGGCTGGGGTGCGCTGGCCGGCCTTTGCAACATTATTTTAAGCCTGCCCACACTGCTAATAAATTACAGCCAGCTTTACGGCACCACACTTCCTATTCCACTTTAAACACTGGAGTGTATGATAACCCCCTTTGCCTTTGCTTCCGTTTT
>JAVBRS010000033.1:0-8065 GCA_031547715.1 Oscillospiraceae bacterium | reverse complement strand
AAAACTTGCGGGTGGCCGCACAGCGTTTGACTATTATATTAAGAAAGGGCGGCCACCGCCGTCCCTTTCCCTTTTTTTAAAAAACCTGTTTCAGCCGGGGCTCCGGCAGGCCAACTTTGCGTATATCCGCGCCAAGGCCCTGCAGTTTTTCCACAATTTTCTCGTAGCCGCGCTCTACATGTTCAATGTTTTCAATTTCACTTATGCCGGTTGCGGCAAGTGTTGCAATAATCAGGGCCGCACCCGCACGTAAGTCCACTGCGCGCAGCGGCGCCGCCTGTAAGCCGGGCACCCCTTCAAACACAGCCACACGCCCGTCCACCTGTATGTTTGCACCCATACGCAAAAGCTCTTCTGTGTAGCGAAAACGGCTGTCCCAAATGCTTTCTGTAATAATTGAAGTGCCCTGTGCCATGCTGGAAAGCGTACCCATAATTGGTTGCATATCCGTTGGAAAACCGGGGTGCGGCATTGTTTTAATGTTTACCGGCTGAATGGGGCCGGTGCTGAAAATACGAATTGCATCGTCAAATTCTTCAATTGAAGCCCCCGCTTTTGCCAGCTTATCTAATATTGGTTCCATGTGTTTGGGAATAATATTTTTCACTAAAATGTCGCCACCTGTGGCAACGGCAGCAGCCATATATGTGCCGGCTTCAATTTGGTCAGGAATAACACTGTAAACACAACCGTGCATATCTCCATCAGCAACACCGCGAATTTTTATAACATCCGTACCGGCGCCGCGCACATCAGCACCCATGGAGTTTAAAAAGTTTGCAACATCAACAATGTGCGGTTCTTTCGCAACGTTTTCAAGCACAGTTGTGCCCTCTGCGTGTACGCTGGCCAACATTGCATTTATAGTGGCGCCAACTGAAACCGTATCAAAAAATATATGGGCGGCATTCAAGCCCTCACTGTCAATATGCACAACACCATAATCTACAACGTTGGTTGCACCAAGTGCTTCAAAGGCTTTAAGGTGTTGGTCTATAGGCCTTGCACCTAAATCACAGCCGCCGGGCATTGAAACAGATGCCGCACCAAACCGCCCGAGCATTGCCCCTAAATAGTAATAGGAGGCACGCATTTGGCGGCTGCGTTCATCTTTTATTTCACAAAGTTGTACATTGGAAGTGTCAACTTCAATTGTGCCTTTATTAACTATGCGCACAGTGGCGCCAATATCTTCAAGAATGCCTATGGAAATATCAACGTCACTAATTGCCGGCAGGTTTTCAATAACACAAACACCGGCAGCCAAAATGGTAGCAGGCAAAATAGCCACAACCGCATTTTTAGCACCGCTAATAGCCACTTCGCCTTTTAATGGTATTCCACCGTTTATAACAAACTTTTCCAAAAAGCTGCCACCCTTCAAAGAAAATATACTTAAATCTATAAAATTACTGTATCAAATGTACACCTGTAGTATTATAACACCACATATAGCAAAATAAAAGCTGTATTTTTGTTTTTAACTCCCAAATATGGCATTATTTTGCTTTTTTCGCACTTAGCCATATAGCGGCAATACAATTATTTTGTGCTGAAAGTATCACCTGTAAACAGTATACCACTTTTTTAAAAATAATGTATTTGAATGTTTAAACCTTTAAATACAAGCATTGAAAAATTGCCCCGTTGCCGGGGCAATTTTAAATGCTGTGCTTTATTTTAATTTAGCCGCCAATATAGTTCCACGGGTTGTAGCGCACATTGTTAATAATAACCTCAAAATGGCAATGGTTTCCTGTGGAGTTACCGGTGGAGCCGATATACGCTATGACCTGGCCTTTGCTTACATACTGGCCATAGCTTACCGCAAGTGCGGAACAGTGGCCGTAAAGGGTTTGCATTCCGCCGCCGTGGTCAATTACACAATAAATGCCGTAGCCAACATTTGTATACAGCGCTTTTACCACAACGCCGTTTTCCGCTGCCACAATCGGCACGCCGTAACTTGCGCGTATGTCAAGCCCGTTATGGGCTGGGTATTGGCCTGCAAAGCCACGGCTTAACCCGTTGTTGCTTGGCACCGGGAACATAAGTATGCCGCTACCAGGCTGCACATTTATACCGGCTGAAGAAATATACGTACCCGCCATGCTAACTTGAGTTACCGGCTCTCTTGTCACAACATTTTCAACTGTAACTATTGAAACCGGTATGCCGTCAATTTCGGTAATCTCTTCAACAATGCGCCGCTCACCCTCAACACCAGGGGTGGTAACTTTAACCTTGCCAAACTCCATAGAGCCTGAATATTCCATGGTTGTCTTGAAGGGTATCTCTTCATAACGCACCTGTGTGCGCACCCGCTTAACCTGCAAGAAAGGCTGCGCCTGACTTACAACAAGTTGCTGCCCAACACCAAAATGCCCTTCTTGAATTTCCGGGTTCATTGCGTAAAGTTCGTTTAATGTAAGGTCATTTCGTGACGCCACCGCCGACGGGTTATCACCTGAAACTATAGTGTACAGCACCTGCCCCTCAATTTCGCTGCCAAACAGAGAATGCATTTCATTGTAACTTATAAGGTTACCTGTTAAGTAAATACCGTCAATTACCTCTACATCCTCCACAAACTCAACACGCACAGTTTCATCGCTCGGGTCTTCATAGGGGGCAAGCAGTGCGTGCAAGTCCTCTTCCAGCAACTTTTTCTGTGAGGTGGCACCGTAGAAGATACCGTTTACATAAAGGCCGGTCGCCGGGGTAATTTCCTCACCGCTGTATTCAATAATTGTGTCAACCAGGTCTCTTGTTTCCAAAAGTTGGTCTTTGTTAACCACAGCAATTGAAAGCGACGGATTAAATTCCCAGTTTTCTTCATCACTTGCGTAAATCATTCGGCTTTTAACCATTTGCTGGGCATTTTCAAACACCGTTTCATTCTGCACATATGCAACCTGGTCATTGCCAAAATCCACAGACAATGCGTAGTTGCTGCGCAGCACAGTACCCACAGTTATGAAAAACACCACTGCTGCAGTTGTGGGCAACAGCCATTCCCCAATATTTTTAAGCAGGTGGCTGTATTTTGCCGCACCACTTTTTAAATAATTAAAAGTTAGCCTTGCTTTTTTAAAAAAGCCTTTTTCCGCTTTGCGGGCAACACCCAGGTTGTGAAAAAAGCTTGCAACCTGGCGCACCGGTGCACTTAAATCATCTGCTGCGCGGGCAAGCCCCGCTTTAACAAACCCGGCAAGTGAAGTGAACCATTTTTTCAGCCGGTTCTTAACAAATTTCGCCGTGAGTTGAATAATATAATAGGCCCGCTTCGCCTTAAGCTCAATGAAAAAGCCAATTTTATAAAGGCGCCTGCCAACGCCGCGGTAAAGCCCAAGCAGGTCTTTCTTCATTTCATTCCATACGTGTTGAACGGTTTTTTTTAAAGCCCCTGTGTTTTTCATCTTGGCAGGCTTTTTGCCCTTTTGCTTCTTAGGCGCTTTTTTTGCTGTGTCTGCCTCTTGCTGCAAAGCCTGTTCATCTTTCAAGCCTGTGTCCACACGTTCAACCCCCTTACCTGTGTATTGGCAGCCGGCAACGCTGCCCATTTAAAATGCCTTTATGCATTATACCTAAATACAAGCTGTTTTGCAACCTGCAGTGCAGCTAATTGGCATAAATTGTAAAAAATGCAACCTTTGCGCTATTGCACCGCCCCATAAAAAACTTGTATACTTAACAAAGTAATACATTTATTTTTAAGTTGAAAGAGGTATATTATGGACGACGCTTTATATACTGCAGCAGCCGATTTTATAAAAACCAAGCTTGCCGCCACACCGGAAATTGGCATAGTTTTAGGTTCGGGCCTTGGTGGCCTTGCTGAAAAAATTGAGAACCCCGTTTATATTAACTACGGTGAAATACCGGGGTTTGCCACTTCAACGGCACCGGGGCATGCCGGCAGGTTTGCCTTCGGCACACTTGCAGGTAAATATACCCTTTGCATGCAGGGGCGCCTGCATTACTATGAGGGGTACGGTATGGACGCAGTTACCTTCCCTATTAGAGTTATGAAACTTTTGGGCGTAAAAACGTTGCTGCTTACCAATGCTTGCGGCGGTGTAAACCCGGCCTTTTCTGTTGGAGATTTTATGCTTATTACCGACCATATTAATTTCATGGGGCAAAACCCGCTTATTGGTGCCAACAACCCAAACTTTGGCCCACGCTTTTGCGACATGACATATGCCTACACACCCAGGCTGCGCACCCTTGCACTGGCCGCCGCCGAAGAGTGCGGCATAGAAATGCAACAGGGGGTATACCTCGGCTATTCCGGCCCAAGTTTTGAAACCCCTGCTGAAATACGTGCTTTTAGGGGCATGGGGGCGGATGCCGTGGGCATGTCCACCGTGCCGGAGGTAATAGTGGCATCACATTGCAATTTGCCAACCCTTGCCATTTCAATGGTTACTAATATGGCCGCAGGTATGCTGCCGGAAAAGCTTGATGAAAACCACGTTATTGAAACGGCGAAAGCCCGCGCAGCGGTGTTGCAAACCTTAGTGCTGCGAATTTTGGAAAAGCTTTAAAGCGGTACCATGCTGAGAAAATAATTTCTTTTACAGAAAACTCTTTTATAAAAAAAACAAAGCCGTGGCAAATACCACGGCTTTGTTTTTTTATTTACCTTTGCGCAACCCGTTTTGCAGGGTAAAGTTTACTGTTAACAACTAATTGCACAGGTACTTTTCAGCTTTTACCAGTATGTAGTTTAAAAACTCTGTGTTTGAAGGTGCGCTTGAAAAGGCTGTTCCGAATTTTCCTTCCTCGAAAATGCTTTTCGCCAACCTTTCAAGCCCTTTTGCAACAGCCGCCGGGTTTGCCTTACAAATTCTGCCAACTTCCGGGTAGAGAAGTTTGTGTACGCCCTGTAGTTTCTCGGGTGTTTTAAGCAAAATATTCAGGGCAACGCGCAGGTACTCGCTGCCTATGGTGTAGCTTTTTAAGTTTAACTGTTCAATAAGCATGGCCACCACCTCTGCTTGGCTGGGTTTTATGCACCCTGGCAAACCCAGGCGGTGGCGCAGCAAAATTGCGGCATATGCGTAATCAACCGGCTTTGTAAGCACAATTTCAAACCCGGCCTTCTGTGCCTCTTCTATGCTCTCTTCAAATAATGTAGCCGCACTGCAAAGCAAATTGGGGTTTCTTTTTTTATTCAGTTTACAGCCGCTATTTTTAAATATTTCGTAGTCTGCAAAAACAGCATCCGGTTGCACAACATGCAGCAACCATTCAAAAGTTTCTTTATTCGCAGAGGAAAATTGGGTGTCAAAACCCAGGTTTGAAAATTCTTTTTGGCAGGAAATTGCCTCGCCTACAGTGTCTTCCATCACAATAACTTTCACCGGGCCATTGTTCTGTGCCATAAGCACCTCCAATGTTTGTGCGGGTATTTATATATTATCATTAATTGGCGAATTTTGGCAATTAATATTTTTGCTCAGTGCCCCACGTTTTTTGGGCAGCATATATTTAAGGAGGTTTTTGAAAATGGATGAAGTGAAAAAAGATAAAATTTCAGAGGAATATTTTTGGTATGAAGGTGCGCCTATAACCGGCAGCTCTGCAGTTGGCATACACGAGTGGGGCATTGGCCCCGCAACACAGCTTGTACAGCCCGGCCAAAGCCGCCCTTTAACTGCAGCTGGTGGCCCGGCAAACACCACCGCTGGTGCTGCAAAACAGCAGGGCGGCAACACAGGCGCCCCCGGCGCCGCATATAACGGTTTAAGCAGTAAAAACGCCCGCGCAACACCACCAAGCACAGCTTTAAAAAAGCATAAAAACCCGCCAGCTGCCGCAGGTTACTCAGAGGCGCAGACCACCGGTGAGGGCGGCGGCCACTATAGCGAGAGCGCCGATACCGTTGCGCAAAAAAGGGCCAGCCGTGAGGAATTTAAGCTTTAACCTTTAAGTTTTATTGGCTTTAATTAATTTGTAAGCAGCGCATTATGTTGCCCTGTTCTGCCTGCCATATTGTTTTGGCGTTGTTTTATTTTTTTGTATTATACCTTTACCCCGCTATAACCAACAATACCCCAAAACGGCTTTAGGCCACCTTGGGGTATTGTTTGTTATAGATAATTTTAGCTTTGTTTCGGCAGCCCGTACAATGAAAGTTTAGATATTGCAAATGCGCCGCAAACGGTAATAACCAGCTCCGGCAGCATATACCCGGCGTTGTATATGGCTGAATATACCCAAAACAATGCATTGCCGCTAACCGTGGCCAGCACGTTTTGGCCAAAACCCCCAAGCCCGCCAAAAAAGCCCTGTGCATAAACCAGTGACCCCCAAAGAACCACCCCGGAGAGCACATGGCATATGTAGCGCAGCACCATTACAAGTGCGGTGCCAATGGCAAGCTCGGCCCCGGCGCCCGCCTTAAGCTTGCCTTTGAAAATGCCCCCCAAGCCAATTAATGTAAAGGGCAAAATGTAGTCAAGCGCAAGGCCGGCCCCTGCCGCCAAAATGCCGCCGGCCGGCAGGTACAGCCCTTGCAGCATTTGTAACAGCGCAAATGCAAAGCCTGTTGCAAGCCCCCATTTTGTGCCGTGGCGGTAGCCCGCTAAAATTATTGGCAGCATGCTGCATAAGGTTACTGAGCCACCGTTTGCCCAAAGCCCGCTGAACTTCGGGAAGATGCTAAGCGCCGCCGCAATTGCCAAAAGAACGGCGCATTCCACCATGCGGCGGGTGGTACTTACAGTTGTTTTTTCCATGGTAAACCCCTATTATTTTTTACATAAAAACAAAATGGCGTTTGCAACGCAAACGCCAAGGGTTTTGATTACAGCCTATATCAAAACTCCCTACGCCGGCATTATCCGTATCAGGTTATAGGGTCCGGGCGTATTGCCCATCTCAGCCGCTTTGCGGCACCCCTGTTTTTATGTTGGTCTCAGTATACTTATTCGGTGCTGCTTTGTCAATGTTCGCAGTGCCCTGGCATATAATAAATTTTTGCAGTTTGCGCTTTGCTGCCATTTGTGGGTTTGTTGATACTGCATTTTTAGGCTTGCCTGTTGCTGCCGGCCACCTGCATTAATGTCCAGTTCAAAACAAAACTTATTTACAGGGAAATGTGTAGTAGTCAAATTTGTTTTGCATTTCAAACCCGCTTGTTTTGTAAAGTTTCACGGCTGCCTCGTTCACACTGTCAACCTCTAAATACACCTTCGAAGTTCCGTTTTCAAGCGTTTTTTTAATGGCGGCGTTTAATATTTTCCTTCCGTAGCCTTGCCTGCGGTATATTGGGTTTACTGCAAAACCGTAAAGCCCTGCTGCACCGCCGGCAACCTCTATTCTTATTTTGCCCACAACTTTGCCGCCAATTTTAGCCAGTTTTACATTGGTAATATCCGCTGTGGCGGCAGCTTCTTCAACTTCGCACTCTTCGCTTTGCAATGCATTGCCCGGCTTTGGGGTTTCCTGCTGCGCACCGTTAAATGAGGCTAAGTCAAGTGCGGCCACCGCTGCAGCGTCACAATGGGCAGCGTCTTCCAGCTCAATAGGCTCCTTTTCAAAATGGGCAGCTTTTTTTGTATTGTAGTTCATACGATACTCGGAAAACACATACTGCGCCCCGTTTGCTTTTATAAAATTTGCAGTGAAACAGTCTTTTTCATCAACAATGTAAAGCAGCTTCTTGTAGCCTTTTTCTTTCACTTTGTCAAAAACAGCCCTTTGCATATCCTGTAACAAGCCCTTATCTTCACCGGCAATAACTGTACAGTCCGTCTCGTCTTCATCAAATGCTGTAAGTGTGGCATACCCTGCCAAAATACCGCCAATATAGCAAAGCAGGTGGTGTGCGCCGGCCGCCTTCTCAAGAAGTGTTTGTGGGTCAAGTTTATAATATAGGCCTCTTTTAAAGCCGCAACTGCGCTCTAAATTATTAATATCTTCAATCTCTTTTTTGTTAAGTGTTTCAACGTAAAGTATTTCTTTTTCAGCTGTTTTCAAATGCCTCTCCTGTTCTTCGCATTTGCCGTTTTTTGTTTTTTAAAAGCGCTTACGGCACATGGTACTGCGCACTTTA
>JAVBRS010000050.1:0-4790 GCA_031547715.1 Oscillospiraceae bacterium | reverse complement strand
AGGGGCTTTCTTTGCCGGGGCCTCTTTTTCAGCCGCATCTTTTTTTGCTGCCGGTTTCTTAGCCGGGGCCTCTTTTTCGGCCGCCGCTTTTTTTGCGGGGGCTTTCTTTTCAGGGGCCTCTTTTTCAGCTGCCGCTTTTTTTGTAGGGGCCTTCTTTGCCGGTGCTTCTTTTTCAGTGGCGGCTTCTTCTGTGGCTATTGCAGCCGCTGAAACTGCTGCCGGTTTTGCTGCAGGGGCCTTTTTGGCCGGCGGGTTCTTTGCCGTTTCAACCAGTGCTGCAAAAGCAGCTGCGTCTGCAATGGCTATTTCGCTCAGCATTTTGCGGTTAAGCTCAATTCCCGCCTTTTTCAGGCCGTTCATGAAGGTGGAGTAGTTCATGCCGTTAATTTTGCAAGCGGCGGAAATGCGGGTGATCCACAGGCGGCGAAAATCACGTTTTTTGTGTTTGCGGCCTGCAAATGCATAGTTGCCGCTTTTCATCACCTGCTGTTTTGCCATTTTAAAATGTTTAGACTTGCTGCCGTAGTAGCCTTTGGCAAGCTTTAAAGTCTTGTTTCTTCTTTTACGGGTCATTATAGCGCCCTTAACACGAGCCATAGTTGCTTCTCCTTTTCAACCTAGTTATTTATACGGTATCATTTTCTTAATTGTGGGCGCAATGGTTGCGTCTGCGTAGCCGCCTTTGCGCAAAGCGCGTTTACGTTTTGTGGATTTTTTGTTAAGAATGTGGCCAAGGTTAGCCTTGCCGCGCTTTACTTTACCGTTTTTTGTAAGGTTGAAGCGTTTTTTAGCGCCGGAATGAGTTTTAATTTTGGGCATGCTGGTTCTCCTCCTTATTTTGTTCGGTACCGCAGTCTATTTAGGGGTTGAAGGGGTGATAAACATAGTCATACTGCGGCCCTCTAATTTGGGTAATTTCTCAACTGTGCCGTTCTGCACAGCCTCTGCGAAGCGCTGCATCACCTCGGCACCAAGGTTGGTGTGGGCCATTTCACGGCCGCGGAAGCGAATGGAAACTTTAACTTTATCCCCCGCTGCCAAAAACTTTTCAGCGTGGCCAAGCTTGGTGTTAAAGTCATGGATGTCAATGTTTAAAGAAAGGCGAATTTCTTTAAGCTCGACAATTTTTTGGTTTTTACGCGCCTCTTTTTCTTTTTTCTGTTGTTCAAAACGGTATTTCCCGTAGTCCATTATTCTGCACACGGGCGGTACTGCCTGGGGCGCAATTTTAACTAAATCCAGGTTTTGCTCCAGCGCACGCTGGTAGGCATCTCTGCCGCTCATAATGCCAAGCTGGCTACCGTCTGCACCTACAACACGCACTTCCGTGTCGCGAATGCGCTCGTTCATCTCAACATCTTTTTCTTTTTTGCCGCTGCTAATTGTAAAACACCTCCGTTTTATACCGCCACCTGGCGGGTTGCAGGGCTGGTGGGTTTATTGGCCGTACAGGCCAAAACAAAAGCGCAGCCACTTTTTGCGGCTGCGCTCAAAATATACACAAAAATGGTTTTTACCACTTTTAGCACATATTAACCCGGCGCCGCAAAAGCCCCAAGGTGAGCGTGGCAGGCCACGGCTGCTTTGTTTGCGAGGGTAAGTTTACCATTAATACGTGCCTTTGTCAAGCTTTTAAACAAAAACCTCAAACTCCTGCCCCAAATGGAATGAATATATGTAACACTGGGTAATTTGCACCTGTAACCGCGGCTCAAGTGCCTGTTTGTAAAGCGCAAGCTGGCTGCTGTAACGCTGCACCAGTTCCTGCCCGGTTTTTACATTGTCGCTTTTGTAATCAACCAGTACCGCCCCATTGGCCTCAAAAAACAAAAGGTCTGCAATGCCCTGTACCAGCACTTTCTCATTGTGCAAGTTTTTTGGCAACTGGGTTACCTGCCCTGCCTGTATGGTGGCAATAAACGGGTATTCCCGCAGTATTTTAGCCGCCTTTTCCATGCGTATGGCAAGTGGTGAACGCAAAAACACCCCAATGTTTTTGTGGGGCAGTGCCGCCGCCATAGCAGGGTGCATGTACCCCGCAGTTATAAGGCGGGCAACCTCCCCTTCAAGCCCAGCCCGCGCAGCTGCAAAATTGGCAAACTGCATAAAACTGTGCAATGCGGTACCGCGCTCGGCGGCGGAAAGGCCGCTTTCATACATGAATGAGGGGCGGGTTAGAATTTCTTCTTCCTCTGCTTTGGCCACCTGCGAAACGGAAACTTTTGCAGGTATATTTGCCAGTGCCGCCCTTGGGTAGGTGTATGCAAACTGTTCTTTCAACTTTTCAAGGGTTTTGCTGTCTGCCTTTGGCATAGTTTCAGTTTTCGGGGTATGGGCTTCACCCCCGCCACCGGCAAGGCCTTCTTCGCAGTTTGTGCCACCGGTGCCTGCACCGGCATTATCAAACTCTTGCGCAGGCACAACTTTTGTTTCAATGTTGCCGGTGCCGCCGTAAAGCGCTTTTGCCAAATGGCCGGCTGCATGGCGAAGCGGGGCGCCGCCAGGGTGGCGCAAAAGCGCCAGGGCAAGCCATTCAAGCGGGGATTGCCGCTTTGCCAAAACGCCGCTGTGGGGCCTGTTTTCACCAATGTTTAAAACACTGTGCTTGGCAAGAAACTTCGCGGGGTTATCAAGCGAGCCGGTTATAACCATATGGTCTCTTGCCCGGGTAAGGGCAACATATAAACACCGCATTTCTTCACTTAACAACTCTTGTTCCAGCTGCCGGTTAATAGCTGCATAAGGCAAAGTTTTATATAAGGTTTGGCCGCCTCGCAGTTTAAGCCCCACCCCAAAAGCAGGGTGAAAAAGCACCGCCTTGTACAGGTCTCTTTTATTGAACATGTGGCCCGCCTGTGCATAAATGCAAACCGGAAACTCCAGCCCTTTTGATTTGTGTATGCTTAAAATGTTAACCTGCCCCGGGGCAATTGTCAGTGGGCCCGCGGCGCTTAATTCGCCGTTTTTTATGCCGGTTTTTTCGGCGGTTTCGGCGGTTTTTAAAAAGCCTGAAAGGCCGCCCCCGCCTGTGTACCCCGCTGCAAATGTGTAAAAAGCCTGCAGTTGGCGCCGGCCGTCTTCCGCGCCGGGCATTGCGGCACAAAGGGCCTCGTACCCTGTTGAACGGCAAATTTCCTCAACTAGCAAATGTACCGGCATTGCCACAGCCATGCTGCGCCAAAGTGCAATTTTCTGCAAAAAAGCCTCTGCTTCAACCCCGCCGGCGGTAAGCAACACCCCATAAAGGCTGCCGTATCTTTGCCTTTCCCGCATGGCAGTAAGCCATTCAAGCGTGCCGCCGAAAAGCGGGGAGAGCAGCGCCGCCGCCAGCGGTATGTCCTGTGCCGGGTTATCCACCACTTTAAGCACAGCCAATACCGGCTGCAAAACCGGTGCAGCCAGCAGGTTTTCTTCAACGGTGGTGCGGGCCGGTACACCGCGCGCTTTAAGCGCATTTTTGTACTGTAACGCACTGCCGGATGGCGAGCGCAAAATAATGGCAAAATCCTCATACCGGCATGGGCGCAGCCCCTCCTGCCCACGCACCTGTGTGCTGTTTTGCACCATTTCACAAATTAGGTTTGCCACATAATCGGCCTCTTGTTCTTTTCCTGTCTTTTCAATCAGGTGAAAGGCAAAACTGCCCTGCGCCGGGGCGGCAATTGCAGGGGCAGGGTAGCGCAGCATTTCATTTTCACCGTAATCTATTTCGCCTGTGTTCACCGTCATCAACTGTGCAAAAATATCGTTCGCACCTGCCAAAACCGCCGGCAGGCTGCGGAAATTGCCTGTTAAAAATACCTTTGCCGGCCAGCCGTCGCCATACATTTTAAAACTTTGCCGTTTTTCTATAAAAAGCTCCGGGCTTGCCTGGCGAAAGCGGTAGATGCTTTGCTTTGCATCCCCAACGTAGAATAAATTGCTTTTTTCCTCGTTTGCAATGGCACTAAAAAGCATGTTTTGAATTTGGCTGCTGTCTTGAAATTCATCAACCATAACAGCGGCATACCGGCAGCTTATATCTGCCGCAAGCTTTGTGCCCGTGCCGTCTTCGTTGCACAAAAGCTCCAGGGCTTTGTGTTCAAGGTCTGAAAATTCCAGCATTTTATTCTCCAGCTTCAAGGCGTAAAACCGCCCGCTGAAGGCAGCCGTGCAGGCCACAAGCGCACGCACCAGCGGTGCTGCCGCTTGCATATCTTCAATGTATTCCTCTTCGGTGCATAAAAGGTAGTCGGTTTTAAGTTTTTCCCATCGGTCCTTCCACTCGTTGCGTAGCGCCTTTATTGCTTCTTTGGCCGTTTCGTCGCCACTTTTTTGCGCTTTAAGGCCTGTGAAAATTTTTGGCGTATGGCAGAAGGCAACAGCATTGTCCCACTCCTTGTTTTCCAACATGGTTTGCATTTTTATAAATATCTGCCTGTCGTCCTGTATTACATCCCGGTAATACTGCAGCTCAGGGTCCTGTAAAGCGTAACGCTCTGCCTCCACGGTAAAAGCAAGCATTGCGCCCACCTCTGTAAGTGCGGCGGCCAAAAGGGCGGCGCCTGTGTGGCCCATAGCTAAAGGCGCTATGTTGTTGTACGGTGCCGCCACCGCGGCAAGCTGCCCGTGTGGAAACGGCAGTGCCCGCACCAGCCCGTAAAGGTTTAACACCATATCTTCAACATCTTTGTCTGTTCGCGCGCGGCCACTGGTTGCTGCCAACGCCGAAAAAGCTGCAGCGTGCAAAGGGTCCCGGTATGTTTCTTCCATTGCGGCGGCAAGGGCCTCTGCCCGCAAATTTTCAATAA
>JAVBRS010000191.1:0-5056 GCA_031547715.1 Oscillospiraceae bacterium | reverse complement strand
TTATCATTCATACATCATTGGAAGCGTCGTTCCCATCTTCTCATACGATGATAGTGCTGTGTATCATGGCAACCGCAATAATGCAATTTCATTCCTTGTTGAGCAACAAAACTGTAAGAATGGCAGCCGATGTCGTTTCCGGCCTGATTATTGCAGTCACTATCATCGGGCGCATTGCTTCCGGGGTTCATTGGTTTACTGATATTATTGGTGGGTTGATGCTTGGCTCGGCACTTGTAATGCTGTATTACGCTGTTACGAAGTATATAGAATATAGAATTTGTTCTGGTGTAACTCAAGACAATCCAGAATTAGGTAGCGAATAAGCGTAGTGTACATAAATGCTGCATCTGAAATATAGTAATTAAACAGCAAAAAATCACCTTTAAACAGCAAATTAACCTATTCAAAATAAGCTTAAAAGCTAAAAATTGGGGTACCTTGTATGGTGCCCCAATTCTATTTTACAAGTGGCTATTGCTCCGGATGCACTTTTTGGCTTTCTCTTCAGGCTTTATTATTAAACTTTGCACTACATTTAAAACCCGTTCCGCCGCAGCTTTTTCAAGCCCTGTACCTTACCTTTTTAAAGCAAATTGTTTTGCACCCATGCCCATTAACATAATCTTAACACCTGCAAGGGCAATATTGGCAGCATATTGTCACCTTTTGCGGTATGCTGTTTTTGGGTGATAACATGAATAATATACTACTTATTTTAATTGCATTTTGCATAGGTGCCTTTGGCTTTTATTGGGCAGAGCGGTTTGACCGTTTTGCACGGCAGGGCGGCCTTGCCCCACGGCAGAATAAAGAGCAGTTTGCGGCGGAGCCTTTATTTTTGCCAAGCGAGGATGCCTTGATTTTTGTTGACAAGGCCAGCGAACACCTGTTTGCCTGCGCAAAAAGCAAAAGCACCGTTCCTTTTACATTGGTGCATGACACCGCAACCCAAAAAAAGGCCCGGTTTAAAATTGCCGCCGCCATTTCCCAAAACGATTTAGACAACATCCTTTTTTGCAGCCAAATTAAAAAAGCAAACAGCACCTTTACCATTGCCCTTTGCAACAACCAAATTTATAAAAATATTTTTAAAGGGTACAATATAGATATTATTGCCTTTTCTGTTGAGGAAGCTTTGCTGGCGCTTGACTCTTATTACAAAAGGCAGGTAGCAGGTTTATGATAAAAGTTTACAAAGCAAATTTAACCCCGCTGCAGGTGTTGGCAACCGGTTTTGTTATGGTTATTTTAACCGGTGCTTTGCTGTTAATGCTGCCATTTGCCCACCGCGGCGCCGCAGGCTTGCCTTTTATAGATGCCCTCTTCACTGCAACTTCTGCCACCTGTGTTACCGGGCTTGCAATATATGACACTTATACGCAGTTCACATTTTTCGGCCAGGCGGTAATTCTTGCTTTAATACAAATTGGCGGGCTTGGCTTCATGACAATAGGCGTATTCTTTTCAATGGCCCTTGGCAAGCGCATCGGCCTGCAAGAGCGCTCGCTCATGAAAGAATCCATCAGTGCACTTAAAATTGGCGGTATTGTGCGTTTAGTGCGCCGGGCCATGTTTGGCACCTTCATGTTTGAAGCGCTTGGCGCGGTGCTTTTGGCCTTTCGTTTCATACCGCAATTCGGGTTGTTGCAGGGTGCGTGGTTCAGCATTTTTCATTCAATATCTGCTTTTTGCAACGCCGGGTTTGATTTAATGGGCAGGCTCGCCCCCTCTTCCTCACTCACCGCTTATGTTGGAGATGTGCTGGTTAATTTTGTTGTAATGGCGCTAATTGTTATTGGCGGCCTTGGCTTTATTGTATGGGATGATATAATGGACCATAAACAGCGGATACGCCAATACCGCCTGCAAACAAAAATTGTTCTTCTTGTCACCGGCATTTTAATTTTTGTGGGGGCTGCCGGGTTTTATCTCATTGAAGGTGGCCGCCTTTTCGCCGGGCTTAGCACCACGGAAAAGCTGCTGGCCTCACTATTTCAGTCGGTATCGCCCAGAACTGCCGGCTTTGCCACCGTTGACATTGGCGCCCTTAGTGAAAGCAGCACCATTTTTACCATACTTTTAATGGCAATCGGCGCTTCGCCCGGCTCCACCGGCGGCGGTATAAAAACCACAACATTTTTTGTAATTTTGTTCTCGGTAATAAGCTACCTTCGCGGCAGTGACAACATAAACATTTTTAACCGCCGTGTTGAGGATAAGGCTGTGCGCAGGGCCTTTAACAGCACCATGCTTTACCTTGTTACAGCTTTTTTGGGTGCAATGGTTATAACCTTGCAGGGCACCGGGGTTGAGGTGTCTTTATTTGAGGCATTTTCCGCAATAGGTACGGTGGGCCTTACAAGGGGCATCACCCCGGCTTTAACCGTTGTATCTAAAATAACAGTTATTGCACTCATGTATATAGGCCGTTTGGGCAGCCTTTCTGTTTTAATGGCAGTTTCAGACAAGCGCATTAAAACAAACATAAATAACGTTGAAGAAAAAATTATTATTGGGTAACAGTAAGGGGGAAATTTTGAAATCTATGTTAGTTATTGGTGCCGGCCGTTTTGGCCGCCACCTTGCAATGAAACTTGCAGAGCTTGGCAATGAAGTTATGGTTGTTGACAAAAACGAAGAAGCCGTAGCCCACCTTGCCCCGTATGTAACAGCCGTACAGGTGGCAGACTGCCAGGATGAAGATGTGCTGCGGGAATTTGGCGTTGCAAACTTTGATGTTTGCTTTGTTTGCGTAAGCAACAATTTTCAGTCATCGCTTGAAATTACCTCGGCTTTAAAAGACCTTGGCGCAAAGCATATAGTCTCCAGAACCGACCGTGACCGCCAGGGCAAATTTCTTGAAAAGATAGGCGCCGACGAAATTATTTATGCCGAAAAAGAGATGGGCCAACGCCTTGCAGCAAAATACAGCACAAAAAACTTTTTTGATTACTTCGAACTTTCTACCGACCATATTATTGTGGAAACCCTTGTGCCGAAAAGCTGGGTTGGCCGCTCTGTTTTTGAGCTGGATATAAGAAACAAATACCATGTTAATATACTGGGGTATAAAAGCCAGGAGCAAGGCTTTATACCTGAAATACGCTCTGACCATGTTTTTTCCCATGGTGAGCACCTGGTTATTTCCGGCCTTAAAAAAGATGTAGCTGCCATTGCAACGCATACATAGCTAGGGGGTGCCTATGCGCCAAACACTAAAAGCATTTTTTATTATTGTTGCCCTTAACCTTGGCATTACTTGGCTTGCGATAAAGGGCGACGCCATGGGCATAACCAAAGACAGCATTATTATGCTGTACATTTTGGGTGTGCTGCTCTCCTCTGTTTTTACCCGCAAATATTTTTACGGGGTTGTTTCCGCAATATTGTACGCTGCTTCCTTTAACTATTTTTTTACCCTGCCCACCTATTCCTTAAAAATGAGCAGCTCTAACGATATTATGCTTATCGCATTTTTTCTTGGCACTGCCATAACCGGCAGCACCATAATGTCGCGCTTAACAAGGCAGATGTTGCTTGCCGCCCGCAATGAAGCTACGGCTTTAATGCTGTACGATATAACAAAAAAGTTTGTGCATATTACAGGTAAAAAAAATATAATTATGAGCGGCATTAACTATGTGCAGCAAAACAGCCCTTGCACCGCCGCAGTGCGCCTTGACGGCGACGGTGAAAAATACGACGGTGCAGTGGGCATTGCCAGCACCGAAATGCCCTATGAATACCCTATTGTTAGCACGGCAGGCACCATTGGTGCCCTTTACATAAACTGCAAAAATGCCGAAGTAAAAGCAAAGGACGAGCTGCTTTACCGCGCTGCCGCAACCCAAATAGGCGTTGCACTTGACCGCGAAGACCTGTACAATGAACGTGAAAACATACGCATTTCAATGGAAACAGAAAAAAACCGCAGCACTTTTCTGCGGGCTGTTGCCCATGATATTCGCACACCGCTCACCTCAATTTCGGGGGCAAGCACCCTTTTGGCAGAGCAGTTTGACCAACTTAGCGCAGAGGAAAAAAAGAAGCTGGCGGCCGATATAAGCGAAGAGACCTTGTGGCTTACCAACCTTGTTGAAAACATTTTGAACATGACAAGAATCGGCGAATCTCGGCTTGCCGTGAAAAAAGATTACGAAGTTATTGACGATGTTGTGGCAGAGGCGCTAAAACACATGGAGCGGCTTTGGGGTGGGCGCAAGGTTGCTGTAAATTACCCGAACGACGTTGTGGCCTTGTACATTGACGCACAGCTTATAGCACAGGTGCTGATAAACCTGTTTGACAACGCCGTTAAAAACACCGCCCCGAATGATACAATTAGCCTGGCAATTGAAGTGGACGGCCAAAACGCAATTTTTACCGTTGCAAACACCGGCACCTCCATTCCAGATGCCGATAAGCAAAGTATCTTTGATGCATTTTTTACCCGGAATAAAATCAGCACCGATTCACGCCGCGGTGTTGGGCTGGGCCTGCCGATTTGCCGCGCTATTGTAGCCGCCCACGGCGGGCAAATCTGGGCTGAGGACAACAAGCCCACCGGGGCAAAATTCATCTTCACGCTGCCTATGGAGGATTAGCATGGAACAGCAATTAAGGGTACTTGTTATAGAGGATGACAAATATATTTCCCATTTTTTAATGCTCTCCCTTGAAAAGGAAAATTATATTGTATCTGTTGCAAAAAATGCCGCAGAAGGCATGTTTTTGTTCTCTTCAACCCCTCTTGACATAGTGCTGCTGGACTTGGGCCTTCCAGACAGAGACGGCCTGGAACTTCTTGCAGAGATACGCGCTGTATCCGACATACCTATACTTGTCGTCTCTGCCCGTGGGCAGGGGCATGAAAAAATTGAGGCGCTTGACGCAGGGGCCGATGATTTTATTGTGAAGCCTTTTCACATGGGTGAGTTGCAGGCCCGCATAAGGGTGGCCGGGCGCAAGTTGCGCACCCTCGGCGGCGGTGGGGAAACCGTTTTCACCACCGGTGAATTGAGTGTGGACATCACTAAACACAGCGTAACCCTCT
>JAVBRS010000005.1:0-12004 GCA_031547715.1 Oscillospiraceae bacterium | reverse complement strand
GTGTGCTGCCTGAGCACACAAAAGAAGAAAAGCAATTTTTGGCTGATGCCAGTGAAAACGGTAAACGTGCTATAAACGACTTTCTAGCACCTTATCAGTTCAGCGAACGTTGCTCGCCGGGCTCAACTGATGTTGGCGATGTGAGCTGGCTTACGCCAACTGCGCAAATACGCACAGCCTGTTTTGCTGCAGGCAGCCCGGGCCACAGCTGGCAGAATGTTGCTGCAGGGGCCACAAGCCTTGGCCATAAGGGCTTGCTAAAAGCGGGTAAGGTTATGGCCCACACCGTTATAACCCTGTTTGAAGAGCCTGATATACTTAAAGCTGCCAAAGAAGAATGGGGAATTAGTGCGGCGGAAGGCTATGATTGCCCTGTGCCTGAAGGCGCTGTAGCCATACCGGCAGGCGGTAAAATGTAGCGCAGATAGCAGCGCAGCTTATGATGTTTAACAAAATACTGCAAGCATATGGCAAGCTTAAAATTAAAACCGGCGGGGCATGTTGCCCCGCCGGTTTTTGAGTTGGCGGTAAAAGCCAATAATTTTATTGCCATGGTGCCCTAAAAATGTTAAGCCTTTTGTAAAGCTTTTAACATGCCGCCTAAACTGCGTTGTGCAGTGCGAGGGTTAGATATATTTGCAATAAACTGCGCCGGGCTGCGGCTGTTTAACCGGTATACTTAAGTGCGCCATTAAAGTTTACACTATTATAAAGTTATACATTGTTACTTCAAACGGCAGTACACCGCTGCTAAAACAATGCGAGGCATGTATTTTACCATACAAACAAATTAAATGGCCTGCGCCGCATGTAACTGGCATAGGGCAATTACCGTGCGGGTGTTAATAAAACGCAGTTTAACCGGAAAACCAATTTTTGCAATAGGCTACGGCACGCAAGGCAGCCGGTGGTTTACCTAATACCCTTCCATTGCAAGTACGGCATTAATTTCAGCGGTGCTGCAGCCAAGGGCGCTTAATTCCGCAATGCGGGCGCTGCGGCTTTTGGGCGGCAAACCGGCGGCGTTGTACACTGTGGTTTTGCCGTCTCTTGTTGATGTGGCGGCGCTATTGGTGGCATGGCTGGTGTTTACGGCAGTGCCGCCGCTTGTGCTTGCGGTACCGCCGCCGGAAGCAGCGCCGTTAGAGCTGCCGCCGGAAGTAGTTTTGATTGTAGCGGTAGTTCCGGTTTTTGCGCTGGCACCTGCCAATGCCGCATAATACGCCTCTTCGGCTTTGGCACCGGCGACTGCATCTGCTGCCTGCAATGCCGCAATTGCGTTGTTAATGGCCATGTTTCGGTCTACATAATCACGTTCAATGCCGGCCATTTCCTGGCCGTAGCGGGTGTTAATTCTAACGTGGTTGCTTTCGGCAAGGCCGCCGCTTATGCCGTTTTGCGCAAGCTGCACAGGCAGGTTTTTAAAGCTTTGCTGCTGGCGTATATACGCCCCCCTGGCGGAATCCTCCTGGGCCAAGGCAATTGCCGCCCGCTGGGCCTCGTAGCCTTCAATACCTGCATTAAGCGCAGCGGCACGGGCACGCTCGCCTGCCTGCGCCTGTGAAAGCAGGTAGGCTAGGTACTCTTCATTCGGGCCGGTGGTGGTAACTGTGGTGCTGGTGCTGCCGGTACGGCCACTGCCACTGTTATTGCTGCCACCCACTGTTGCAGCCGGCACCGCAGGTGCTGCCGCCGGCTGTGTGGTACCGCCACCAATTTTTTTATCCTCAAGGGCAATTTTGGGTGTAGGTATTGTGGGCACCGCTACTTTTATTGTACTCATGCGGCATCCTCATTATTTTCTTCAGTGTTTTCAACGGCATTCTGCTGCCGGGCCGGGCCTGTTATATTTTTGCCGTTTTTAAGTTGGGCTAGGGCACTGGCCAGCGGGGCGGGTATTGCAATACCGCAGCGGGCTGCATTTTCAAGTATTGAAAGCCCTTCATTAGCAATGTAAAAGCCCAAAACTGCACAGCGCAAAACGCCGTTTGCACCCAGCACAATGTCTAACCTGTGGGCAAGCGCCACTATAATAAGCAGAAGCACTTTTTTTGCAATGCCAACCGCCCCAACTTTGCTGGACAGGGCTTTTTCAATAAAAGCGGCAATAATGCCGGTAAAATAGTCCAGCATTATAAAAAACAAAAAGCATGTCAGCCAATTGTCCACCTCTCCGAAAAAGTAGGCGCAGCAGGCGGCGGCAAAAGCTGCAGCAAGCTTTGAAAATTTTAGTATCTGTTCTAATGTTTGTTGCATTGTAAGGTCCTTTCTCAAAATATTTATTATGTATGTTTTTGCCAGCCTTCTGGGTACTCACTTGGCTGGTAGGTGTTGTAGTTTATAAGCGATGTGTAGCGCCCGCCGCCGGTTTGCCCTTTTTGGCCCTGCATAAACGGGTTTACAGCGGGAATGGGGTTTGGTATAAGCGGCCATTCTTCAGCCGGGTCTGCAATTTCGGTAAAAAGGGCAACCGCTACACCCGGTGCCCAGGCGGCCTGTGTTGTGTGGCTTTGCAGCACTTTGTACAGCTTGCCTTCATGCCGGCAGCGCCAGCCGGCCTCCACCGCTTTTCCGCCGCTGTCCCACAAAGGGAAAAGGGCGGCGCATTCAAAGGCGGTGGTATCCGGCAAAGTGTTGCCGGCGGAGTTCATGGCGCTGCGTATCTCTGCGGCGTTGGTAAGTGGCGCATTTACACCCACCGCCCCAAGCAGCGCAAGGGCAGCTTGTTCTTCGTTGCTCTGGGCGCTAGTTAGCTGCGAGTAATCAACGGCTGGGAAAGCGGCTTCGCCGCCAAACTCTACACTGTCTTCCCGCACCCATACTTCGCCTGCCGGTATATAACGGTACCCTTCAATAAGTTCGGCACATTTGCCGTTAAACATGTCTGTCAGTACCTCTTTACGGCCTGTTGCCGGCGCAGTGTAACACCGGTAATCTTTATCAATAAAAATGCTTCTCATTTTATCACCTATTCTATTTTCAAGTTGTACATTCTCAGGGTGAATGTGCTGGTTGTATCTAATGATATGAGTATGTTTTGAAGCCCGCCTAATGCGGAAATATCAACTCTGGCCTCCCGGCGAACGTTATCTGCAATCAATGTTGTTTTTGCTGCACCGCTTATAACACCAATAGAACTGTTTTGCCCACCTGTAAACTGGTAATCAAATACTATTGTTTTACGCCCGGTTAGGTCCAGCTGTGCTGGAAGTTCATATTTGGCGTTTGCTGCCCCTGTTCCGTTAAATTGGTAATAACTAGGTGTTTCGGTTACGGAGTTAGAACCGTAGTTGCTCCATGATAAAAAGAACTTACCGTAATTACCCCAGGTGCCGGCGGTGTAAATTGCTAAAAACATTCCAACCCAGTTACTATCTTCGCCGGGCCTAAAAGAATAGGCTTCCTTGTTTACAAAGGCACTGCCGTTCCACTGCCGACATAAAGTGGGGTAAACATAAATGTTGTTCATAAATCCATTTTTATTTGGCGGCCCTAATACATTCATGTTGCGGTTTACATTTGCGCTGTCGGAATATACCCATGTAGCGCCGGTTTGCGGGCTTCCAAATTCTTTAGCGCCTACACACCATTTGCGGCCACTTGCAGGAAACGGCGTTGTGCTTACAATTGCAATAGTGTTTTTATTTATGGCGGCTACGGCGGGAAGTGCTGCTGCGGACGGCACTATAATAATATCCATAGCTAACGCACTGCCGCCGCTCTTAAAATTTAGATAAGCACCGTTTAAAAAGCAGCTTACGACGGCGTGCTGTATAAAATAATTGTTCGGCAGTGGCTGGCCATCTTGCATAAAAGCACCTGTTTCAACGCCGTTTACGCAAAAAAGGTCACCTTCAACATATGGGCCGCCATCTGATTTAAATTTTATGTTTGGGCCGGTGCCGGTTAAATAATGGGTGTTGCCGGTTTTAGAATGGCTATAAAGGCTGTACCCCGTGTTTACGGCAGAGGCCTTTATTGCACTTTCAATACCGCCGGCAGCGGCAACCGTGCCGGTTTTATCATAAATATTTTTTGCCATATCACCGGCGCCAATGGCGGTAAGCTGTGTTTGAATGGCGCTGTTAACCTCGGCTTTTGTGTAGGTATCTGCTTGTTTTTCAGCCAGCAGGTTATGTTTTGGCACCACAACATTTTTGACAAGGCGGTCAAATATGGCTTTGTTTTCAGCGGGGCTGCCGTTTAATTCGTCCGGGCTGGATAATACATCGTTACCGGCATAATCCTCCGGCAGAATGTAAGTATTTTCTGTTTGAATGCACATAAAACTCCTTTAAATTTTCAATATAAAATTAACCTTTATAGTTTCCGCTTTGTGCAAATTCAAGGGCAAACCCCTCAAGGCCAAAGCTTTGGTTTATTTCGTTGTTTTCAAGGCAAAGCATAACTTTGTCTGTTTTTTTAATTTTAATTTTGCGGGTAACTATCTGGGGGGTTTTGTCTGCGCTGAAGGTGAAGCGTGGGAAATAAACATTCCCCCAGGTAAAGTAGCGCCCTGCGGCAGTTGCGTCTATCAGCAGCTGTTTTAGGGGGCCTTTTTTGTTGTAGGCTTTAAAGCCGGTGTTTGCCCCGGCGGCCAGCTGCACGCTTAAGCGGCTGAAATGCTTGTTTTTGTAAAACAAGCTGCCGGAGAGGTATGGTGTGCACCAGCGTGCTTCAACAAAGTTATTCTGCCCGGGGGCAGGGGTATCTGTGTATAATGAAGCGCCACCACGGCCAAAAGCACATACCTGGCCGTTTTCTGTGCCAAAGTGCAGTGCGCCATCTTCAACCCAAAGTGTGTGTGCAGGTACACCGGTGAAATAGTACCCCTCATACTGGTAGGCGGAATAAGGCATGTCCTTCGAGTAGGATTTTTGTAGCCCGTCCAGCAGGTACAGTGTGCCATTTACCGCCAAAACGTAAAAATCTTCAAACAGGCACGCTTTGGCACCGGCTAGGTTTGCCTCTTGTAAAAGGCGGCCGTTTAAAAAATAACTGCGCTGTTGCTGGTAGCGTTCACCGGTAATATCTTGGCTGGTAAGAGCATAAATTCCGCTGCCGGTTAAAAACAGCGGCTCGCCGCCAAGGCTTGCAAAGCTGCCTTGGGCAATTGCACCCGGGCCGTTTAAAACACTGCCGGTGGTAAAAACAAAGGTCTCTTTAACCGCTCCGGTTTCATCGGCTTCACTTAATATGGAGCCCTGGCGCAGGTAAACCGTATTTTCAGCAGGGCCTTTGTGGGTGGCAAGTTGGCCCCCTACTACCGAATAGCCTACAATTTTTTCATTGTCTTGCCCTAAAATTGAATAATCTAAATCGCTGAAATAGGTAGGGTCGTTCATGGCGCTGTAGAAATCTCGGTTTTTGTAGGCGGGGTTACCTGTTACAAAAAGGCGTGCGCCGCCGGCGTGTTCACCGTAGGTGGTGCAAACATTGGCCTTTGTAATTTTCTCGGTTTGAGGGCTGCGGTTTTTGCTTGCCGTTATAAACACATTGTCTTGCCCGTTAACGGGGCTTTGCCCCGGGGCTGCATTAAAGTTAACTCTTCCTGTGGTGCGCTCAACGGTGAAGTGAGTGCCCTCTGTTTTGGACGTGTAGGTAACACCGTCCGGGTTTAGCACCTTTACCGTTACCGGTGTAAGGTCCAAATCTCCGAAGGTGAGCTGGAAGGCGGTGGCTGAACTTGCCGCTGCCCCCACATAAAAACTCTCTTGCCATTTGTTCTGCAAAAGGTTTACCGCCTCAAAAGAGGTGCCGCCGGAGCCGTTTGGGTTTTTGTTAATTACAATGCGTGGCAGGTAGGCAATACCGGAGACGGGCTGTATGGTGTAAACATTGTTTTCACACATAACTGCCCAAAACTGCTGCCCGTCCAACAGGTATAACCTGCCGGCAAAATAGCACCCGGTGCTGTGGGCGTTGTTCAGTTTGTCGGTTATAAGGGTGGTGCCACTGTAAAGGCTGCCGCCTGCATGTGTTAAATACCTGCCGCCTAAAAAATAGCGGCCGTTTATTGCGGCGGGGTATTGTTCTTTAAAATAAAAACCGGCTCGCTTTTTAACCTTGCCCGGGGTAGAGCGCACCATGTTTGGGCACTCGGGGCTGCGGCTTGTTGAAACAGCGCTTGGGCTTGTGGTGAGGTCTGCCCCGAGTAAATGCTGCAGTGCCAAAACCTGTTTTTTTGGAGGTGCCGGCGCCGGGTTACGGCTTTGGTAGTATGCCATAACACCGCCCCCTAACCGGCGCTGAACACCGGCTGTATCTCGGTGTGCAGTGTGCGTTCACCCGCAAGGGCTGCCATAAGAAGTGATGCCAACTGCCCGTTTAAATACTGGCTTATGGCGGCGGTTTCCTCTGTGCCGGCGGTTAAATCTACCGCCAGCTTTAATGGCAGCAGGCTTGCGGCACGGGGGTCAATGTCCAGTACGGTATCTTCTTTTGCGCCAGGGGCAAGTGGTGCCGGCGAGCGCCAATAGATAAATTCAAACTGGCCAACCTCGTCATATGGTATTAAAATTCGCCCGCCGCTTTCGCGGCGGTAGTGGGCGTAATTTTGGTATGCCATGCCGTTTGCGGTGTGTACTATGCTGTCAAGCTCTCTAAAATCATCAGGCATTTGGTAGCTTATGTAGGGCGTGTGCGGCTGTACTTTGCCGCCAAAAAATTGGCAGGGGTAAAGTGCAAGCCAGCGCAAGGTGGTGGGGTATTGTGCATTTACACTAAACTCAACCTGTGCACAGTGTGTGGCAGGTAGGTTTGCAAAAACAGCTTTAAACCCGCCGGGGTTTTCTATATTTTGTTCAAACAAAATATTGCCGCCACAGGTAATTGTAAGTGTACAAACCCCTTCAAGCTCTGCATAAAAGCTTTGGGCGCCGTAAGCGGTGCGCAAAAAAGGTGTGCCGGGCAAAATTTTGTGGGCGGAAAATACGCCGGGCAACAGGTTTTGCACAGGGCTTTGCACAGCTGTGTGCCGTGCCGGCAACCTAAACTGGCCTGCAAAAAAATCCACCACGCCATATAGAAGGTGGTTCATACGGTCGGTGTAGTCTGCTGTTTGCTCGCTTGAAAGCTCTGCCCCGTTGATTGTGGCTTCATCCAGCCAGCGCAGGGCTGCGCGTTTTGCTTCCTGTTTTGTCATGGGGTCTCCAATCTCGTTATAGGTATTTTGCGTCTTCTAAAATGTCGGCTACGCTCTGTGGTACTTCAACTGTTTTGCCGCGGTTAATTTGGTAAACATAGCCGTTTATGCACACAGGCACAAAACTGTCGGTGGGGTTTAAAGGGTCAATGGGTATTTTAATACGCACCTTTTCCTGGTTGTGCAAGGCAGCGCCAAAACCGGCTGCGGCTTCATCAATTTCGGCGTCTGAAAGGGGTAGGGTATTTTTTTCATTCTTCATAAAAGCCTCCTGTAATAGTAGCGGTTAAAGTTTTGGCCACCGCCCCAAACGGGGCGGCGCCAAAAATATATTTGGTTAAAAATTTTTAATTTTACCCATAAGGTGAAAACATGCGAAGCTGTAATTAAACGCTGACACTGTGTTCAATGCGCAACATTGCAAGCTCTTGCAGGCGCACTGCTGTAAAAAGCGCTTTCCAGCCGCTGGTGGCGCGCTGGTTCAGCGGGTCGTCTGTGCCGGCAGAGCCAAGGGGTTTTACAATGTTCTGCACTGCGCCGGCCCCCTCAATGTCAACAGTGCCAAAAGCGTCTTTCCCAAGAATAAGGGTGCTGTGAACAGTGACGCCGGCGCTGCCTGCAAAGGTTGCGGGGTTGCCGTTTTCAACAAAGCGCACGCCGTTTAACTTGCCAAGCTCGCCAGCCATTATGGCGGTGCCGCCACTGTATTTTGCAACATCCTGCCACAAAGCATCACCCATAAGGTCAAATGCGGCATCGGCATCAATAATGCCGATAAAATATTTGCCGTCTGCGGGTTTTGCATGGTTGCGGCGCAGCGTGCGCACTGCTTTGCGCACCTCTTCGCTTGTAAGTTTGTCTGCTAAAGCTAAAGCTGCACGGTTTGTTTTACCGCCTGCATACTGTACGTTTGTTCCGGCGTTAACAACATCTCTTGCAATGGTGTCAAGGGTTAATGCGGCGCTCTCTCCAAGTACCTGGGCAGTTTCGGTAAGCACCGGGTCAATGCCAAGCATATCCAGCTTGTCGGTAATTCGCACAAAATCGCCGTACTGTGCAACGGTTGCATCAACCTTGGTTATGTCAAGGGCGCTGCTGTCTGGTGTAACCCCCTCAGAAAGGGGGGTGGTTTTAGGGCTGATGGCATTAAACCTGCGAAAGCTTACTTTGTCGCCCTCATGCTTTGGGGCGGTTTTCTTCTGGCCGTATTTGCAATAAACAAGGCCGGGTACAAGGCGGTTTAAAAGGGTGCGCTCATAAAAGGTCTTTTGCTCGGCGCTAAGGGCGCCGTAGGTGGTTGTTGTATCCATAAAGTCTCCTTATACTGTTGTGTGTTGTACAGCTGGCGCCGTTGCGGCGGCACCAGCCGGTGTTTAATGTTAATGTTTGGGCGGTTGCTGCCCTGCCGCAAAGTGCATGCTGTATTTTGTAATTGGCATTTTTGCCAAAATGGGTCAAAAGGTGCTTTAAAGCAAAAAGCAAGCTTTGCTTAACTAAAAGCCCTTTTAGTATTTTTAATGGTTTTATGCAATGCCGTTGCGGCGGCACAAGCCGGTGTTTAATGTTAATGTTTGGGCGGTTGTTGCCCTGCCGCAAAGTGCATGCTGTATTTTGTAATTGGCATTTTTGCCAAAGCGGGTTAAAAGGTGCTTTAATCAAACTATAAACTTGCTTAATAAAAGCTCTTTTAGTATTTCTAATGTTTTTTGCAATACCGTTGCGGCGGCACAAACCGGCGTTTAATGTTTAATGTTTGGGCGGTTGCTGCCCTGCCGCAAAACTTATGGCATTGTGCTGAACAATTAAATGCTAAAAACTGCGCAGCTCGCCCCGCAAGGCGCGGGCAAGTGTACGTTCAAACTCGTCACTTGGCATGGTTGCATAACTTTCTGTGCCGGCTACGGCACCGGCAAGCGGGCCGGGGCTTGCCGCGCTGTTTGCAGCACGCCTTGCAAACACTTTTTCTTCGGCTTCTTGCACGGCATTTTCCATGCGGGCAAAAAATTCTTCGGCCAACACAGCTTTAAAAGCGGCATCAACCCCTATTGGCTGGCCTACTGCATGGCTGTACCGCACGGTGGCAAGCACAGTATCTCGCATCTGGCTGTAAACAGCTGCCTTTTGCGGGTCCGCCAGCAAGGTTTTGTCCTGCAGGTCTGTTTGTAGGGCAAGGGTTTCAAAGCTCGGCCCTGTGTAACGGTTTTCTGCCTCGCCTTCGGTGCTGCCGGCAAAACGGGTGTTTGCAAAATTCAAATCCGTTTCACGTTTTGCGGAAAAGGGGCTATTTTCAACATGTGGTATTTCACGTGCAACTACAGCAGGGTGTTCTTCACCGGCGTTTTGGCCGGTATTACCAGTGCTTTCAGTCACTGTTTTTTCTTCAAAATCAGTTGTCTCCATATGCTTTTACCTCTGTGCTTATAGTGCAGTTTTCGCTTGCGCTCTCATACTCTTTGTTTTCATTTTCACCGTTGCAAAGGTTTTGGCTTAGTGTGGCTTCACCTGTGCCGGTGCTTACATTTGTTGCTTCAATACCGGCAGCGGTGCTTTGGTTTAATTCTCCAGTGGGCATATTGTTTTGGCTTTCAAAATTTGTAACAGGCCCACTTTCATTTTGCGGGGTGGCTGGCAGGTTAATTTCAGGGTTGCTCTGCGCTGCGGTTGGGGTTGGCACGCCGCTGAAAAGCAGGTGGCGCACTTCTGTGCTGTAACAGCTGTGGCATTTTGTGTTTTGGCAAGCCAATGTTTGCGCAGTATATACATTTGTGTTGCCACTGCCGTCAGTTTCAACAACGGTGTCGGCGCCGGTTATGCGCAGCTCGTTTTGGCAATAAGGGCAGGTCATATGTTAGGTTCCTCCGTTTCAAAAGGGTGCGTGCCAATGATGGGTACAGTGGCAAAGGCATTTTTTGTGGTGCGCTCTGCAACCAGGCGTTTAAACTGCTCTTTAAAAGGGGCAATATTAGGGTCGGAAAGTTCCAGGTATTCAGCTATATCAATGTCGCCTCTGTCCAGCATTTTATCCAGCGTGCTTTGGGCAAGCACCCGGCTGAATTCACTGGCGGCGCCAACATTAACACTTAAATTGTAGGCAAGGCGGCTGAAGTGACCAGGGTTGACCGCTGCTGCGGCCGTGCCTTTGCCAGGCAGCACAGTGCCGTAATAAGCGCCGAAAAAGCAAAGCCAAATGCGGCCAACTTGTTCAATACTGTGCCAGAAATGTTTTTGTATCTCCTCAATTGGGGTTTTAGCCTGGTTTTGCAGTGCTAAAATTGCACTGGCAGCCATGTTGCCGCCAAGTGGCTCGCCGGTGGTAACTTCGCTCATTCCGCTCACGCGGCGGGTTAAATCAACCACCTTATCCGCCAGGGCTGCAGCCATGCCGCTGAAGGCGGGTGGTTGCATAAATTTAATTCCGTCGCCACCGGGGTAGTAATCAATAATATGTTCCCCCGGCTCGTTGGTAACAGGCTGCTGCAGTGCACCGGGTTTTGTAAGCAATTTTGGCCAGGCAGTTTGCTGCACACTTAAAAGCAGCATGGCAATGTTAAAGTTAACTGCCTTTTGGT
This sequence comes from Oscillospiraceae bacterium, assembly GCA_031547715.1. Classification (GTDB taxonomy): domain Bacteria; phylum Bacillota; class Clostridia; order Oscillospirales; family Ruminococcaceae; genus JAVBRS01. The sequence continues at coordinate 1,291 of JAVBRS010000005.1, read as the reverse complement.
TTGGAAGCAGCTCCTGCACTTCCCCTATACCGAATATCGAGCCTTTGCGCCGCCGCCAAGTGAACACTGCCAGCGGGTAAAGGTTAACGGCGGCGCCAATGCTGCCGGCAGGGGTAAGTGGGCGCTCTTCTACAATGGTGGCGCCGCGCACGGCTGTGCTGAACACCACTTCACCCATGGCATTTTTAGAGTACCGAGTTAGCAGTGTGCATTTTTCATTTAATGCACTTTGTGTTTCTTTTTGGTAGGTGCCTTCAGGGCCGCTTTGGTCGGCGGTGATATCTGCAATTTTAGCAGGGGAAAGGCCGGCGTTTTTGGCAAGGCGCATCACTTCTTTAACGGGGGTTCTGCGGCCTATTATTATGTATGGCTGTTTTTGCACATCTTCAATTGCGGGGTTTGCAAAAACAACGCATAGCGGGTCAATTGCCTCACCTCTAATATCACCTTGATTTGGCTCGTTACCGGGGCCATCTGCTTTTGTATCCCAATAAAAGTGCCAAATGCCGGTGCCAAGGGTTGCGGCGTCGTCCACAACATGGCTGTTTAAGGTGTCTTGCCCGGCGTGGGCCCAGAGCCTGTCGGCTAAATCGGTATAGGTATTGGCGCCTGTGGTTGCGGCAGTTTGGTCACGGCGGTTTTCAGCGGTGTCTGCCGGGGTGTAGGTTATGGCGATGGGTTGGCTTAAAATTGCCGCACGTTTGTGGCGTATATTCATTTCAATAATGTTAAATACCGGCCGCGGCAGGTTGCGGGTGCGGGGCGTTGCAGGCGGCCATTGTTCACCCTGTTTAAAGCGCTCGTATAATGGGAAGTTTTGGTTAAACCCCATAGCCTGTTGGTATTGCAGGCCGTCTTCCCATTCTTTCCATATGGCGGTGGCCATTAGCGCTCACCCCCTTCACCTAAAAACCATTCGTTTAATACATCTGCCGGTATGGCAAGCTCTTCTTCTGCGGCGTTGCCGTTGCCGCCAATAGGGGGGAAAGGTATTGCAATGCCTGCCGGGGCAGGCCTGCAGGAAAGGGATATTAATGCTGTTTCAATGGCGGTAAGCGCTGTTAAAATGTCGTGAAGTTGGGCCTCAAGCCGGGCGTACCTGCCGGGCCTTGTTTTGTGGCCAAAAAATTTTGTTATCAAATAATTAACCTCCTCTGAGTGTGGAAAATGATGCGGCTTACGGCGGTGCCGGTGGCTGGTGCAAGCACCGGTATTGCAAGGCGCAGCCGTGTGTTGTAAGTTTTACTGCCGGTGGCGGGTAACATGTTCTGGCCTTGCGGCCTTCGGGCAG
>JAVBRS010000061.1:0-4405 GCA_031547715.1 Oscillospiraceae bacterium | reverse complement strand
GGCAAGGGCAATAGGTACAATTGCAATTATGGCAGAAAAATCAAATTTCGCCGGGGTTATGGGTGCAACTGCGAATATATTTGCAGCTGCCACTGCCGTAAAGTCCACTTGTTTCGTGGCCACTGCCACAATGTAGGCAACGGCAACGCCAAGCAATATGGGTACAATTTTAACCATGCCTTTTCCCCAAATGTTACAAAAAACAATAACCCCAAAAGCTATAAGCGCCAGTAGCCAGTTTTCAGAAGCGCTAGACACTGCAACAGGGGCTAGTATAAGGCCGATGGCAACAATTATTGGCCCCGTTACCACCGGTGGGAACCAGCGCATTACCCGCTGCACCCCAAAAAAAGCCACACAGATAGAGAGCAGTACATACATAAGCCCTGCCACGGCTACCCCGCCGCAAGCGTAGGGTAGCATTTCAAGGTTTGGCGCTCCGTTTTGAAGCCTGGGTGCCACAATGCTAAAGCCTGTTAAAAAAGCGAAAGATGAACCCAAAAACGCAGGCACCTTGCCCTTTGTTATGAAGTGGAACAACAGCGTACCAAGCCCTGCAGCAAGCAGCGTTGTGGAAACATCAAGCCCGGTTATTATTGGCACAAGCACTGTTGCACCGAACATGGCAAATGTGTGCTGTAAACCAAGCAGTAAAGTTTTACCTGCCCCAAGGCTGCGAACATTGTAAATAGGGCCACCGTTTGTTTCTTTCATTTTAATTCCTCCTTGTGTTATAAAAAAGTGCCACCCCAAAATGGGGTAGCACTAAAAGCCAATATATAAAACGGCGGCAGCGCACTTTTTTGTGCGGCCCACATTTTTACTTCTTTTACATTTCACCACACCGTGCATCTCAAGCCCCCCTTTCAGCTTTTGCAATTATACCTGCGCCGGTGGTAAAAAACAAGTTTTTTTTAACGCTGCAGGCAAAGTTTTACGGTTTACACTAAACATACCTTTTGCAACAGTAATTTTGTGTGCGGTTTGCAAAACCGATGCACTTATACCCTGGCCTAAATATTTTTTACACCCTTTTACACTGCAGGTTTTTAAAAATGCTGTTTACATATAAAAATTAGCCGCCTGCAAAATATGCAAGCGGCCGGCTTTATTTTATTAAACTTTTCACAAATCGCCACGGCCTGCAAGGGCGCGGTAAAGCGTAACTTCATCTGCGTATTCAAGGTTGCCGCCAACCGGCAAGCCGTAGGCCAGGCGGCTGGCACGTATGCCCAGCGGCTTTATAAGTTTTGCCAAATACATGGCGGTTGCCTCACCCTCCACTGTAGGGTTAGTTGCCATAATAACTTCTTCTACACTGCCGCTTGCAATACGCGCCAGCAGTTCTTTAACTGTAAGCTGCTCTGCACCAATGCCGTCCATTGGTGAAATAAGGCCGTGCAATACATGGTAAAGCCCTTTGTATTCTCTTGTGCGCTCAAAGGCCACAACGTCCCTTGGGGTCTCCACTACACAAATTTGGGTGACGTCCCTTTTGGCACCGGCACAAATAGGGCAAATATCTTCTTCTGTAAAATTTTGGCAAACTTTGCAACGTTTTATTTTAGTATGCGCATCTTCTATTGCACGGGCAAAAGCAATGGCATCCTCTTTATTCATGGCCAACACTTCATATGCAAGGCGGCTTGCGCCTTTGCGCCCTATACCCGGCAGTTTTGCAAATTGTTCTATCAACCGTTCCAGCGGCTGCGCGTTATAGGCCATATTTTCACCCTAAACCGGGCACATTAAGCCCGCCGGTAACCGCTTCCATACGCTTGGCAGAGTCTTCGTCCACCGTGCGTATAGCCTCATTCACGGCTGCGGCCACCAAGTCCTCCAGCATCTCCACATCCTCTGGCACAACCGCATCCGGGTTAATTTTAACGCTGGTCACTTCATGCGAGCCAAGCATGGTAAGCTCTACCATGCCACCGCCCACTTTAACAGTGTATGCTTTTCCTGCCAGCTCCTCCTGTACAAGGGCAACGTCCTCTTGCATTTTTTGCACCTGCTTCATCAGCTGGTTTGTATTTTGGCCGCCGTAGCCCGCCGGTAACCTTGCTTTCATTGTATACCCCTTGTTATAGTTATTGGTTTATGGGAAATTTACATTACGAAACGTATTGTTATGAGCAGAATATATAAAAGGTCAATAATGTAATTATACTATTATACTGCAAAATGCTTATAACATTTTTTTATACAGTTTGCAATTTTTTACGCTTTTAATTTTGGAATTTTAATTTTTTAATTTGCATGGTTACGGTTTTTAAACATACTCTATTGGGGCTCCAAGCTTTTCCAGCCGCGCTAACCCGCCGGTATCGTCTTCCTTTTCCGGTGTCGGTTCTGTATACGGCCCAATTGCCAGCGCCTCGCCGCTGGCTTCCTCAATAGCGGCTTTTATAACCGTGGCGGAATACTCATTTTTTCGCATATATTCTAAAAACATGCCGCTGCCCGCTATTAACACCCGTTGGCCGCTGCGGTACGCAACTGCATTGGCAAGGCTTGCGTGCAAAAGCTTATCTTTTTCAGCAAGTATGGCAACCACCTGCGGCCATTGCGCAAAAGGCTGCAATGTGCCGGGTTTTGTGGCGTTTCCAACAGCACCTTCTGTGACTTCACTTTGTTTTGCAGTGTGTACACGTTTTTCGCGTTCACTTTCTTTTTCGCCTGGCGTCTGTTCAGCGTTGGCGCTTTCAGGGTGGTGCCCGTTTGCCTGCGCTGTGTTTGCGTTACTTGGCGCAGCTGTTTGCGCAGCAACATTTTGTGTTGCCGCAGCGCCCCCCTGTGCCCCGCGCACTGCCCGGGGCGTAACGGGCATATTTTTTATTTCCACACTTTGCTCACTTGGCGGTTGGCAAAGGGCAAGTACCGCAATTTCAAGCTGTATGCGCGCGTCTGCCCCACGGGAAATTTTGTTTAATGCGTCGCTTAAAAGCTGTACCGCCCACAGCACCGTTTGCACTTTATGCTGTTTTGCAGCATCCTTATATTCATCAAAATAAATGGCGGCTGTTCCCAGCATATCTGCCCCGGTGCCGGCAAAACCCGCCATCAATATGTTGCGGTAATGGTATATAAGCTCTTCGGTAAGGCGGCGGGGTTCAACCGTGCCGCCCAGCAAATTGTTCAGTGCAAACAAGGCGTTTTCAATGTTTTCCTCTTGCAGGGCTGTGCTTAGGGCAAACAGCTGGTTTTTGGCTGCAACCCCGGCAACCTGCATAACAACAGCCTCTGTAACGGTGCCGTTTGCAACTGTAATACAGGTGTCTAAAAGTGAAAGCGCGTCCCGCACGGCACCGTCGCCCAGCCGTGCAAGCAGGGCAGCTGCCGGCCCCTCCAGCCCAAAACCTTCTTGCTTTGCTAAATCTAGCAGCAGGCTTTCAATCTCTGTTGGTGCCACCCTTGCAAAGTCAAACCGCTGGCAACGGCTTAAAATTGTGGCGGGCACCTTGTGTATTTCAGTTGTGGCAAGAATGAAAATAACATGCGCAGGGGGCTCTTCCATTATTTTTAAAAGCGCATTAAATGCACTGGTACTGAGCATATGCACTTCATCAATTATGTAAACCCTGTAACGGCAGGCGGCAGGTATATATGCTGTTTCCTCGCGCAGCTCCCGCACATCGTCTACACCGTTGTTAGACGCTGCGTCTATTTCAAGCACATCAAAAATGCTGCCGTTTTGTATGCCTGTGCAGGTTGGGCAAATGCCACAAGGCTCACCGCCCTGGGGTGTTTCGCAGTTAACGGCTTTTGCAAAAATTTTTGCGCAGGTTGTTTTACCTGTGCCCCTGGTACCTGTAAATATATATGAATGGCCTATACGGCCGCTTCTAACCTGGTTTTGCAATGCTGCAACAATAGTGCTTTGGCCAACAACCGCCCCAAAGGTGGCAGGCCGGTATTTGCGGTATAACGCTGTATACATAAGCTACCCCCTTACATAATTTTGCAAAATAAAAAGCAGGTGGCGCTGCCTGCGCCACCTGCCCTTTTTTATACGGGGTAAAGGCTGTCTGTATCACCCAGAGACTGCCGCTTAATGCTGCTCGGTTCCCCGCCTGACATGGTTCGCAGCGCTCTGCCGCACAGGGCCCTTACCCCGTATAAAAAGGGGCATTGTACGCCCGCAACTTGCCTTTTAGTATAGCAAGTTTTTGCGTAAAAAACAAGGGTTATGCATATAGCCGTATGTTTGGCAACAGTATTTAACGGCGGGCTGCAAAAGTTTTACTAATTTTTGCACATGGGTTTTACTTAAAGTGGCCAAATATTGTATTTTAAAAATTGCCCGCCTGTTACCTTGCACATGGTTTGGCGCAGCGCACCCACACCCGTAAAACCCGTTTTTTGAATGCTTTTAATATGCGCTGCAAACAATTTTAAAGCACAT
>JAVBRS010000074.1:0-2945 GCA_031547715.1 Oscillospiraceae bacterium | reverse complement strand
AACGGTATCAGGCCCAGGGAAACCAGGACAATGCTGTCTGTAAATGAGGAAATACATATGCTTATTACGCCGCCTGTGAAGGTTACAACATTGCGTACAAATGCCGCCCTAACAGATGAACGAACGGTTTTATCCATAGCTGCAACAGCACCTATACATGCAAAAAGCGGGTTTTCATTCAACACGTATTGCATGAAAAGCGCCGCGAGCATTACAGCAACTACTGTTTTTAAAGTTCGCAGCCCCACAGGCATATATTTTGCAATTTTGTTCAAAGCAACACCGCCCCGCTTAAAATATACACTTAAATATACAATGCTTTTATTTGCAATACCACTACGAAACTGTTACAATTTGCCCTGCATTTTACATGTTTTATAAAACACTTTTTGCTTGGAAGGCCGCTTTAGTGCACGGCAGGCAAAAAAGTGTTTTTGCGCCTTAAAGGCCCTTACAAAATAAGTGTTGCGGCCCCAAGGGCAGCGGCGTCACTTTGTGCGTGGGTTGCCACCACTAAAATGCGCCCTTTAAGCTTTTTCAAAATAAAGTTAATTGCCGCTGTTTTTGCCACTTCATCCAGCCCTGTAAAAGGTTCATCTAAAAACACTGCGTCCCCACTGGCAAGCATTGCCCTGGCCAGGGCCACACGCCGCCGCTGCCCACCAGAGAGGAAGCGAACTGGTTTTACCTGGTCTTCTTCAGGTATTCCAAGTTCGGTAAGGGCGTTTTTTATCTCTTGCGTTGCGGCGGGCTTGTTACCGTTTTTTTGCACCAGCGCAACATTGCGCAAAGCGCTTTGCCCCTCACACAGCCGGTCTTCTTGAAATACGGCGCTGGCACGCATACCTGCAGGTATTTCAATGCTGCCGGCACCCGGTTTTTGCAAGCCCATTAAAATGCTTAAAAAGGTGGTTTTACCCCCGCCGGAAGGTGCGCTTATACAAACCGGCTGCCCGCTTTTAATAACACCGCTGGCACACCCCAGCGCACGCTTCTCGCCGTAATACTTTTTAATGCCGTCAAACTTTATCTGCACCTACGCCACCCCTTTCATCTTTTTTTGCGGCAAAGTTTATAAGCTGCGCAAAAAGCCGCTCCGTCAACATGCTAAACGCCACAACAACACCTGTCCACGCAAAAAGCTCAGCTGTGGCAAGGTACAGTTTAGCATAATAAAGTTCGCCGCCCACAGTGCCGCTTGCCATGGCAATCATCTCGGCGGCTATGCCGCTTTTAAACGCCAGGCCAATGCCCGCCGTGCAAGCTGAAAGAAAATACGGCAGCACCGCCGGCAGGTAAATATACAAGGCCTTTTTTAACGCTGGAAGGCGAAAAATTTTTGCCATTTCAAGCATTTGGGGGTTGGTTTGCCGCAGGCCCTGCAAAACATTGCTGTATATAATTGGCAGCACCATACAAAAAGCAATGTAAGCGCCAAGGTTTTGCCCGCGCACCCACAAAAGCAATAGAATTGTGAAGGATGCCACCGGCGCTGCCCGCATAACTTCAAGCGGCGGTGTAAGCAATGCCGCTGCAATGGGCAAATTTGCCGCAAGCACAGCAAAAACTATACCTGCAAATGCCGCGGCAAAAAAGCCCAAGGCTATATGCGCAAACGAAAAGCCAATGGCACCCCAAAATGCCCGCTGCCCGCAAAGGCGCGCAAGTGCCCCTGCCACAGCGGCCGGGCCGGGCAAAAGCACAGGTTTTGCCAAGCGCAGCGCTGCAATGTGCCATACCAATAGCCAAAAAAGCACCGCCGCCGCTGTTTTTGCCGCTTTGCCCAGCTTGCTTTTTATACTGCCATGCATAAAAACCCACCTTACCTGTTGTTTTTTTATATTTATTGCCTGTGCTTTGCACGCCTTTTGCCGGGCTTAACATAATTGCTTTTGTGCGCCGCTGCTTTAAGCCAAGTTTAAATAAATGTTTAGACTGCCGCCGCCGAAAATTTAATTGAAAAGGCAGTTTGCCAATTAAAACAAAGCGGAAAGCAAAGAGCTTTTGCAGCTTGCAAAAGCCCTTTGCTGAAAAATACGGCCAGCTGCAAATTAAATTGGCAACTGTTTTATTCCGCCATGTAATAAAAGCCTGCACCCGGCAGCTGGCCGCCAACCGCAGCGGGGTTTTGGGCGTAGAGAATTTCAAAATAATTGTTCAAAATCTCCTGCATTTCTTCACCTGCTATATAAACAATGTTGCAGGCGGGCAGTGCTTTTTTTGCAAGTGGGGCAGCTGCCAGCAACCCGTAGCTAACAATGAGCTCTGCCGTTTCATCTATGTTGGTGCCCGCATAAATGGCAGACGCCTCATATATTGCAAGAAATTCCTGCACGGCGGCGTTGTTCTCTTCAATAAAGCTTTTGCGGGCAACCATTACACCTGTTACCATGGGCTTTGCGCTTAACGTTTCAAACTCTTTTGCAACATCAATAACAATGCTCACACCCGGGTTTTGTGCGCACACAGCAGTAACATAAGGTTGCGGCAGCATGGCTATAACCTCTTCCCCCTCAGCTGCGGCTGCCAGCAGTGCGCCAACCTCCGCAGGTTCGCTTTTAAACTCTAAAAAAACATCCACTCCCGGTGTTAAGCCGTGCTGTTGCAAAATATAACTAAGTGTATATTCAGGCACGGTGCCTTTACCTGTAGTATAAATTGTTCTGCCGCGCAAACTTTCAATGTCTGTCACGCTTTCACCTGTTTGCAGTATGTTTAAAACACCCAGCGTGTTAACTGCAACCACCTGTATCTCCCCGCCGGTTTTCTGGTACAGTACCGCCGCAAGGTTTGCGGGTATTGCAGCCATATCAAGTTCGCCGTTTATCAATAACGGGGTTATCTCGTCTGCTGTTCCAAAAACCTGCACATTGTAAATTTGTTCCTCAGGTGGCAGGGCATCTGTGTCACTCATAAATTTAAGCATGCCCATTGTGGTTGGGCCT
>JAVBRS010000169.1:0-6908 GCA_031547715.1 Oscillospiraceae bacterium | reverse complement strand
TACGGTCAGTTTCGCTTTATTTTGAAATTCTTCAATGCCAAGCGCACCGCAGTTGCACATGGTGCTGCGCACCTTTGAAAGTGAAATTGCCAGGTTGTCCTTTAAGCTGCCGGCGTACGGCACATAAGAGTCTACACCTTCGTCGAAGCTGAGTTTTGCAGCGCCGCCCATGTCATACCGTTGCCAGTTGCGCGCCCTGCTGGAGCCTTCACCCCAGTACTCTTTCATGTAGTTGCCATTAATGCGCACTTTGTTGGTTGGGCTTTCATCAAACCGTGCGAAATAGCGGCCAAGCATTAAAAAGTCCGCCCCCATGGCAAGGGCTAAAGTCATGTGGTAGTCGTGTACAATGCCTCCGTCAGAACACAGCGGAATGTAAACGCCAGTCTCTTTAAAATATTCATCCCTTGCGGCGGCAACTTCAAGTACTGCCGTTGCCTGGCCACGGCCAATGCCCTTCTGCTCGCGGGTTATGCAAATTGACCCGCCGCCTATGCCTATTTTTATAAAGTCTGCCCCGGCTTTCGCCAGGAACAGGAATCCTTCTTTATCCACCACATTTCCGGCGCCAATTTTTACACTGTCGCCGTACTTTTCACGCACCCATGCAATTGTGCGGCTCTGCCATTCGCTGAACCCCTCAGAGGAATCAATACACAGCACATCCGCCCCAGCTTCCACCAGTGCGGGCACACGCTCTTCATAATCTCTTGTGTTAATGCCTGCGCCAACAACAAAGCGCTTGTGGGCGTCCAGCAGTTCAAGGGTATTTTCCTTGTGGCTGTCATAATCTTTTCTAAACACCATATATTTAAGCGCGCCGTCCGGCCCAACCACCGGCAGGCAGTTTAACTTGTGGTCCCATATAATGTCGTTGGCTTCTTTCAGTGTCACCGTTTCCTCGGCGCAAACCAGGCGGTCAAACGGCGTCATAAAACTTTCAACTTTTGTGGTGGGCTCCATGCGTGAAACACGGTAGTCACGGCTGGTTATAAGCCCTAGAAGGCGGCCTGTAGGGCTGCCGCCCTCTGTTACCGCTATGGTAGAATGGCCGGTGCTGGCTGTAAGGGCAAGTACATCTGCCAACGTTGCATTCTTTGCAATGTTTGAATCGCTTATTACAAAACCTGCCTTGTAATTTTTAACACGGGCAACCATGGCAGCTTCCTCTGCCACAGACTGCGAGCCGTAGATAAAAGAAATTCCACCTTCACGTGCAAGGGCAACCGCCATCTCTTCACCGGAGACTGATTGCATTATTGCACTTGTCAGTGGAATGTTCATATAAAGCGCAGCTTCTTCCCCTTTTTTGAATTTAACCAAAGGGGTGCGCAGTGAAACATTTGCAGGTACATGCTGCGCAGATGAATAGCCGGGCACCAACAGATACTCACCGAAAGTACGAGACGGTTCTTCATAAACAAAAGCCATAGGTGTCACCTCTCCTTTTCATTCGTTTAAAAAATGGCGGGCGGGTATTTTGGGTATTGTAACATTCATAACGGGGCACGTCAATTGCGCTTTAGATTTTTGCCGTTTTACACATAAATAGCAGCAGCCACGGCAGGTTTTTTATAGCATTTCCTCTTCAAGGCAGCGGTGCAATATGTTACAATGGCAGAAAAGTGAAAAGCATTTTTTTGCAAAACCCGCCACTTTTTTGTTATACTATTTAAACTGTACTTAATTATTTATTTTATACCATACCGGAAAGAGGCTGTTTTGAATATTTTAGCAATTGGTGATGTAGTTGGCGACACTGGTACCGCTTTTTTACGCCGCCGCCTGCCCGCATTAAAACGCGAGCTTGGCGCCACCCTTTGCACCGTGAACGGTGAAAACGCCGAAATTGGCGGTGTGGGCATCAGCGCCGCCACAGCTGAGGAGTTGTTCAGCTTTGGGGCGGATGTTATTACAACCGGCAACCATGCCCTGCGCAGGGCAACCCCCGCTTTATATGAGGAAACACCGGCTTTACTTTGCCCTGCAAACGCCTATTACACCGCACCGGCACAAGGTGTGTATTTATATGACCTTGGCAAGGTGCAGGTGGCATTTATTAACCTTTTGGGGGTTGCGTTTATGGGCCCCGCCGGCAACCCCTTTACTGTGCTTGATGATATTTTGCAAAACCTTACCACCCCTTTTGTCGTGGTTGATTTTCACGCAGAATCCACCGCGGAAAAGCTTGCTTTGGCCCATTATGCCGCAGGGCGTGTGAGCGCATTTTGCGGCACACACACGCATGTGCAAACAGCTGACGCCACCGTTTTACCTGGCGGCACAGGGTATATTACCGACCTTGGCATGTGCGGGCCGCTTCACTCTGTATTAGGGGTGGAAATTGCCTTAGCCATAGAAAAGCAGAAGACCCAGCAGCCGGTCTCATTCAAAGTTGCACCCGGGCCTGCTGTTTTAACGGGGGCGCTTTTTGAACTTGACGACAGCACCGGCCGCTGCCTTAGTGTGCAACCGGTGCGCTGCACCGAGTAGCCGTTTAAAAAAACGCCCTGTGCATAAACCCAAGCAATACGGCATTTTAAAAGCTGCTTCGCACCGCATTTAACCGCTTTTACAAGCAAACGGTGCCAACACTATAATTTTGCCCGCAGCAGTTGCCGGGTAAAAAAGAAAGGGGCCGCAGATGAAACAAAAACTGAAACCTGCATTTTTGGCCTTTTTAACAGCGCTTACATTTTTTATAAGCAGCTGCGGCAATACCGGCACACCGCAAACAAACGGGCAGGGCAACGCCGGCCAAAGTACTGGCGGCAACATTACAGGGCTTGCGCTGCCTTATTCCGCCAGTGCAGGGTTTAACCCGTATTTGTCTGACAATGCGTTAACCTGCCAAAGCGCACAGCTTTTGTACTGCCGCCTTATAACCGTTGACCCAAGTTTTAATATTGTGTACAACCTTGCCGCCAGAATAGAAACCGGCGGCACTGCCGCAACCATTGATATTGAAACAGACTGGCATTTTGCAGACGGCACCCCCATTACAGCACAGGACGTTGCAGCAAGCCTTTTGGCTGCAAAAACAAGCGGGCTTTACGCCGCGCGTTTTGCAAATGTTGTAAGTGTTACCCCTATAGGTGGCGGCACCGTTGCCGTGCAACTGCAAGAGGCTGACAGCTTGTTCGCCTATTTATTGGATGTGCCCATTATGAAAGCGAGCGAAACCGGCCTTAGGGCACCCACCGCCAGCGGGCGCTATTATGTTGGCACCACCGCTGAGGGGGAAGCGGCTTTTTTGCAAAACAGCTTCTACCCTGCTGCCCAAAACCTGCCGGCAGACGTTATTGCCCTAACCGAGCTTTCAAGCATGGATGCACTGGTTGGCAGCCTTAACATAGGCGATATATCTTTTTACGCCACCGAACGTGAAACCGACGTTGCCGCAAGTATAGCAAACAAAACCGCCTACTACAAAATGAATAACCTTGTTTATGTAGGCTTTAACATGGGCGGCGGCAGCGTGTTTTCTTCGGTTGCATTGCGCCGGGCCGTTAACGCTGCTTTAAGCCGCAGCCTTATATGCGAAAAGGCGTATTTTGCCCGCGGGTATGTGGCAAAAGGCGTTGTAAATACCGCGTACCCCTTTGCCGGGGGTGCAGGCCTTTTTTCCGCCGAGGCAGACACGGCCGCCGCCGCCGCATTCCTCTCAGAGGCGGGGTACACACTTTCAGCCGGCAGCCCGTACTGCACCGGCCCCGGCGGCGTGGTGTTAAGCGTCACACTACTGTGCCCTGCCGGCAGCACCGGCAAGGTTTATGCGGCAAATTTAATTAAGGAAGAGCTGGCCAAAGTTGGTATTGAAGTACGGCTTGTAACAGCTGAAAATTTTGAAAGCTACATTGCCTTGCTTGCCGCCGGCAATTTTGATATGTACATTGGCGAAGTAAAGTTATATAATAACATGGATATGGCCCCTTTCTTTACACCCGGTGGCGGGGCGCATTACGGCATTGAAATAAGCCCGACGCTGGCTGCAGCTTACAATGCCTTTAGGCAAAACAGCGATGCCCTACCTGCATTTGAAGAAGCTTTTGCCGCTGAAATACCTTTTGCACCGCTTTTATACCGCTGCGGCACTTTGGCGTATAACCGCAGCTTAACAGGGGTTAACCCCAGCATTAGCGATTTGTTTTATGAATTTGAAAATTTACTGGAGGAGTAGCGTATGATACACTCAAACACGTCACTTGGCGCGGTAAACATTACTAATGAATACTTTGCATCCATAGTTGGAAACGCTGTTGCAAACTGTTATGGCGTTGCAGGGCTTGCAACCGGTTATGTGCGCAGCCACCTTTTTAAAGAAGCCCCCGACGCAGGCATTGCAGTTGCCGTTAAAGACGGGCGGCTGTCAATTGCCATGCATATAAAGGTAACCTACGGCGTAAACATTTTAACCATTGTTGAAAGTATAAACCAACGCGTAAAATACGCCGTTGAAAAGGCCACTGGCTACACCGTACACCGCATAGATGTTTATGTTGACGACATTGTGGGCTGACCCACTTTTATATACAAGATACCACTTTAAAATACAAGACATTTAAGTAAACTAGCTTTTTTTGCTAGCCGCTTCTACGGCAGAAAGGTTTGACCCTATGATTACAGGCGCAGTTTTAAGAGACAGTATTATTTCCGGCTCTCACACCCTTCAAAACAACAGGGTGGATGTAGACGAACTTAACGTTTTCCCCGTTCCCGACGGCGACACAGGCACAAACATGTGCATGACAATTGGCAATGCGGAAAAAGCTTTGGCTGCACTGCCCAATGACGTCACCGTGGACAAGGTTGCCGCAACAACCGCAAGCGCAATGCTGCGCGGGGCAAGGGGTAACTCCGGTGTTATTTTGTCGCTGTTGTTCCGCGGGTTTGCAAAAGCTTTAACAGGCAAAACCACCGCCGATGCCGCCGACCTGCGCGCCGCCCTTACGAGCGGCGTTGAAGGCGCTTACAAAGCTGTTATGAAGCCCACAGAAGGCACCATATTAACGGTGGCCCGCCTTGCCAGTGAAGACGCAAATAAAAGCGAGGTTGAAGACGTTTTAACCCTGTGGCGCCAGGTGGTGGCAACCGCTGAAGTTGCCCTTGAGCAAACACCCGAGCTTCTGCCGATTTTAAAACAGGCCGGTGTTGTTGATGCCGGCGGCCAGGGCCTTGTGCATATTTTTAATGGTATGCTGGCGGTGTTTGCCGGCGGCCAAATTGCCCCGCTTGAGGATGCCCCAACCCCTGAAAAGAAAAAATTGCGCACCTCTGCCGCGGGCAAAGGCGTGTTTAACGCAGAGCTGAACCCGGATATTACCAATGGCTACTGCACTGAATTTTTAATTAACAAAGAGGCCAACGCCAACGCTGAAAAACTGCGGGCCTTTTTAGAGAGCAACGGCGACAGTGTTGTTGTTGTAGACGACGATGAGATTATTAAAGCCCACGTGCACACAGCAGACCCGGGCAAGGTTTTAACCCACGCAATTACCCACGGCTATTTAACCAACCTTAAAATTGAAAATATGCACGAACAGTATGTTGCACGCCAAGAAGAGGCCCGCGGCCTTGATAAGCAGGCTGCCGCCGAAGGTGAAGGTGAACCCTTTCCTTATGCCGCTGTTGTTAAGGGTGAGAGCTACGGCTTTGTTTCAATAGCCGCCGGCGAAGGGGTGTGCAGCGTTTTCAGCGACCTTGGCGTAAACGCCATTGTAACCGGCGGGCAAACAATGAACCCCTCCACTGAGGATATTTTGGCGGCAGTACATTCAGTTGGGGCTGAGCACATTTTTGTGTTGCCAAACAACAAAAACATTATTATGGCGGCAGAGCAAGCGGCGGCCCTGGCAGACAGGAAAACTACCGTGCTGCCCACCCGCACCATACCCCAGGGCATGAGCGCCATGTTGAGTTTTGACCCAAGCGCAGACGCAAACACCAACACAATTGCAATGAATGCCGCAGCCGAAAAGGTTGTTACCTGCCAAATAACCTACGCCGCCAGAAATAGCGAATTTGACGGCCATAAAATAAAAAAGGGCGAAATTCTTGCCATGCAAGACGGCAAACTGGCTTTGGTTGAAAAGGATATGCAAAAGGCCTTTTCCAAGGCTGTGCGTGGCATGGTGAAGAAGGACTCCACCTTTATTACCATTCTGTACGGTGAAGGGGTTAGCGCCGAAGAAGCTGAGGCAGCTGTTGCCGGCGTGCGCAGCAAAATACCTGCAGACATTGAAATTGTGCTGCAAAATGGCGGCCAGCCGGTGTATTACTACATTATATCCGTTGAGTAAATTTTAAAATGAAGCCGCCGTGCAGCCTTTGGGCGGCACGGCGGCTTTTGCAAATATGCCGTTTTTACGGCATGTTTTAAACGGTGCCGAGTGCAAAGCAAAATTTAAAACCGCTGGAAATTTTAAAACCACTGTACATTAACTAAGTTAATTGCAAAAAACACAATGCAAACTAAAGCTGGGGGGTAATGCTGTGCACACAATGGAAAAGCCTGTGCGCTATTTAAAAGGTGTTGGTGAAAAACGTGCCGCCCAGTTTGAAAAACTTGGCGTGGGCACTGTGGCAGCGCTTTTGCAGCTTTACCCCCGCCGCTATATAGATTACACCGCCCCTTACGGTGTGGCCACAGCGCCGTATGAACAACCCTGTGTTGTGAAAGCCACAATTTTTGCAAAGGCCGCACCTGTGCGTACAAAAGGCGGCAACACCATGGTGCGTGTAACTGCAGGCGATGAAAGCGCAACCCTTACCATTACCTTTTTTAACAACCCATACGGCGCAAATGCACTGGAAATTGGCAAAGAGTACCTTTTTTACGGCAAAGCTACAGGCCCTTTGCTGCGCAGAGACATGGTGGCCCCCACATTTTTGCCCGCCAGCGGCGCATT
>JAVBRS010000042.1:0-6636 GCA_031547715.1 Oscillospiraceae bacterium | reverse complement strand
AAAAATACGCCGCAGTGCAGCTTTGTGGTTTGTAAGGGCAAGCTGCCCCAGCGGGCGCATTCCGTAATCTATGTGGGCCAGCACATCATAATTTTCAAAACTGTAAAGCGCCTCTTCAACGCGGTAAAGGTATTCGGCGTAGGTTTTTTCTTTTGTTCCAAATTTGGCAAGTGCATCTTTCGTGTAAAAATCCACCCCGTTCGCCTGGTGTATGCTAAGCAACACTATGTCAAAATTCTGCCCTTCCAAAATCTCGTTTAAATGCCTCGCGTGGGGTGCTTCAAAGCCAACTTCAACACCAAAGCGCACCTTAAGCCCGTACTTCTTTGCAAGGGCAACACAAGCGGCTTGTTGCGCCACAAAATCCGGTATTATATCCTCTTTTCGGTACACGGGGCAAAGGTCTAGGTGTTCTGTGGTAACAAGCCATTTTTCGCCTTCTTGGGCCGCTGCTATTGCATAATTTTCAAGCGCCTCGCTTGAATCAAAGGAAAAGGCAGAGTGCAGGTGCTGGTCGTAAAACATAGGCCCTCTTTATTAAATATGTAAATTTGTGTATACTTTTATTACCCCTTTTTAAAACACCAAACCGCTAAAGCCAATTTTTAAAAACTTGAATAGGCTTTTAAACGCTCTTCCAAGGTACCTGTATGCAATTCAAACAGGTGGCCGTCGCCGCTGTAGAAGTAAATAGAGCGCCCTTCACCTTCAACCCTAGGCCGCTCTTTGCGCACCCTAAGGCCGGCAGCTGCAATTTTATTTTTATAAAACTCAAAATCTTCCTCTGCAATTTTAAATGCTATGTGGTTGTAACCCTGTTCTTTTACAGGCTCACCTTCCATAATGCACAGCCAAACTTCACCTATTAAAAAAAACTTTTCCTTCAATATTGAAAATTGCACCTCGCCGCTGCTGTAAACTTCCTTTGCGCCAAAAATATCCCGCAAAAAAGCCGCCGTAACCTCTAAGTCTTTCACCACCAATGTTATATGGCTCAGCCCTGCAACCATTTTACACCCCGCTTAAAATTGTTTGTAAATAATTTTTGCACACCGCTTTTAAAACAACAAACTTTACTTTGTTTGTAATTTTTTACAGGAGGGCACACCATGGCCAAAGAAAAACGTTTTATTGAAATGTACACAGAAGGCACGTTTGCCACAACCACCATTTTGGTTGACACGATTACAGGTGTAAACTACCTGCGGTTTATAAACGGCTACGCAGGCGGCATTTGCCCACTGCTGGACGCAGATGGCAAGCCGATTATAACCCCGGTTGAACTGTACAAGGACATTTAAAGCCGCCCCTGCCGTGGCAAAAGGAAGTATAATGAACGAATTGAATAATATTGACGAGCAAATTTTGCGCATGCGCATGCATGGGCTATATCTGTCTCGCAGCTGTGAGGACATAACACAGCTTTCACATGCACTGCTGGGCCTACACTGCTGGTTTCACCGCAATGTGGCATTTTCAGCGGTCATACGCGGTGCCGGGCTTGCCGGGTGGAAAACAGCTTTAACAAAAACATGGCTTTACCGCGGCACACTGCATGGCGCAGTTTATTCTGACCTGCCTTTGCTGCTTGCTTTGCACGGGGGTAACCCCGCCCCTTATGCCCAGTGGTTTAATATAACCCCTGCACAGCTGGAACACCTGTGTGAAAGAGTGCTGAACCTGATGGAAGACGGCGTTTATTCACGTGCTGAAATGCGCCTGATTTTTGCAGCTGAATATGACGAGCGGCTGATTGAAAAAATATTTTCCCCATGGGGCGGTATTTTTGTGTACCTTGCAAGGCTTGGCAAGGTGGCGTTTAGAGATATGACCAGCCGCGATTTTGATTTGATTGACGCAGAGCCCTGTTGCAAAAAAGAAGAGGCGTTGCCGCAGGTTTTGCGCCGTTTTTTTGCAGCTTACGGCCCCGCCACACTGCAGGACGCCGCTTGGTTTTTGGGCTTGCAGGCGGAGGGCAAAAAAGCTTTTGCCGGAATTAATTTAAGCGAATACCTGCAACTTCAGCACGGCGGCAGCACCTATTACTACACCGCAGCTGCAAACGCCGCCGGTGAAATACCAGCTTTAAAACTGCTTTCCGGCTTTGACCCGCTTATTGTGTCTTACCAGGAACGCAGTGCAGTGCTGCCGCAGGAATACAAAAAAGCCGTTATTTTAAAGTCCGGTATCTGCCTGCCAACGGTGGCTGTAAACGGCCGTGTTGCAGGCACATGGAATATAAAAAAAGGGCAGCCTGTGGTGGAATTTTTTGCGCCCCAGCCAAAAAAAGTGCAAAACGCAACCTTTGAGCTGGTAAAAGATATTATTCAAAAAACAAACGGCAGAATATAAAAATTCGCTTTGCTTTTTTGACTTAGCTTTATAATACGGCACACCCTATTTTATTTATGGTAAAAGCAGTTTTAAAAAAACAAACTAAAGCGCTCGGCAAACCGGCAGCTTCGGCTGCCGGTTTAAAGCGTTTAAAAAGTGCGAAACGCTATAAACCTAAGCTGCCGGCAGAACAACATTGGCACAAAAGTTTGCTGCAATGTAATAAATTAAATTGCAGTAAACTTTATAAGCCAAGCATATTTTTCGGGTAAAAGCCTGCTTTTTCCATTTCAAGCAGGGCCATTGCAACTTTTGCACGGTCTTCTTTATATGTCACGCCGTACCACTTTTCATTGCATTCCAGCACCTGCACTTCCGCTTTGCCCCGCGCCATAAGTGTGCTAACGGCAGCAGGCAGGTAAAACTCTGCTGTCATGGGGCTTTTTTGCAGCTCGCCGTGGCAAAACTCTTCAAAAAGTTCAGCGGCATCCTGCAAAAATTCTTTTTGCAGGCCGAACAAGTTCATTGAAACAATATTATCTCCATGCAGAGGTGTGTAAGTTTTGCCGTCATCCTCTGTGTATGCCGGGGCCCCGCCCTTTTGCTCAATTCTTGTGCGCTCTGTAATGGCGAGCAGCCGGCCGCCTTCGGCGACATTACACACCCCGCGGGAGACGTGGCCGTTTTCCGTCATGGTGTTTTTAAGTTTGTAACCAACCATTGCAAATTGGTGTGGCGGCCCTATTTTTGCACCCTGCAAAAATTTGTAAATAATGTTAAACGCCCCACGGCCGTAATAATCGTCGGCGTTAATAACGGCAAAAGGGCCGCTTATACTGCCCGCAGCGGCCAGCACCGCATGGCCGGTGCCAAACGGCTTTTCCCGCCCGGGGGGCACAAGGCAGCCTTTGGGCAGCGCACTAAGCCTTTGGTGGCAATATTCAACCTCTATAAACCCGCGCATGCGGCGGCCAATTTTTTCTTCAAAAACAGGCTGCATTTCTTCATTAATTACAAAAATGGCCTTTTTAAAACCGGCCAAAACAGCGTCGTAAATTGAATAATCCAATATTACCTGGCCACTTGGGCCAATGCCGTCCATCTGTTTTAAGCCGCCGTAACGGCTGCCCATGCCTGCCGCCATAATTAGCAATACCGGTTGTTCCATTTTACCCCTCGTACCCGTTAGGGTTATTTTTTTGCCAGTTCCAAGAGCTCTCGCACATCTCAAAAAGTGGGTGGGTGGCCTGCCAGCCCAATTCCTTTTTTGCAAGGGTGGCATCTGCATAGTACTCGGCAATGTCGCCGGCGCGCCGCGGGGCAAATTTGTAAGGTATGGCTTTGCCGGCTGCCTTGCTGTAAGCTGCCAGAACCTCAAGAACAGAGGACCCTTTACCAGTGCCCAAATTGTACGCAACCAAACCGCAGCAGCTTTGCAGTTTTGCAAGTGCTGCCACATGGCCTTTTGCCAAATCAACCACGTGAATATAATCTCTTATACAAGTGCCGTCAGGGGTGGGGTAGTCGTTGCCGTAAACCTGCAAAAAAGGCCGCAACCCGGCTGCTGTTTGTGCAATGTACGGCACCAGGTTGTTTGGCACACCTTTCGGGTCTTCCCCAATTCTGCCGCTGGGGTGCGCACCAATGGGGTTAAAATATCGCAGGGCAACGGCGTTAAGTGCGGCGTTCGCCGCCGCAGCGTATTGTAAAATGTTTTCAATGGTTATTTTTGTGGCGCTGTATGGGCTTGTGGCATTAAAGCCGAAAAACTCTTTCATGGGCAGGCTTTCAGGGGTGCCGTACACCGTTGCCGAAGAGGAAAACACAAAGTTACAACAGCCAAACTCCTCCATCACCTGCAAGGTGGCCACGGCGCTGCCAACGTTATTTTCATAGTAAAGCAGCGGCTTTACCGTAGACTGGGCAACGGCTTTATACCCTGCAAAATGAATAACAGCTTCTATATTTTTATTTTCTTCAAATATCCTGCGCAGTGCGGTTTTATCACACAGGTTGGCATTATAAAGCGGCACTTTTTTGCCTGTTATCTCTTCAACCCTCGCAATTGCAACAGGGCTTGAGTTTGAAAAATTATCTGCAACTATGGGGCTGTGCCCTGCATTTATAAGTTCTACAACTGTGTGGGTGCCAATGTACCCGGCACCGCCATTTACTAAAACAACCATGCGCCCTCCGTTTTAACATTGCTGAATGTATTTTAAGCACTTTGCTTATTGTACATTTTTTACAATGTAAAATGCAAGGGCGGCGGTTATTGCCCCACTTTTTTGCCGTGTAATTTGTTCCCTTTTTATGCTTGTTATTGTATAATATATAGCGTTGCTTTTAAGCGCCGGGCTTTATGCACTGCGCTGCATTTTTTTTGCGCTGGCAACTTAAGCTTTTCAATATTAACTTTTATTTAAAAGAAAGGGGCCAAAGCGTGAAATACAACACCGCCTGCAAAAAAAAGTTTAATAAAACCGCATGTGCACTTTTATTTTGCGCACTGGCTTTCTTTTCACTTTTATCAACGCCCGCCCGCGCCGCCATTATTCAAGGTAACGGGGCGGTTTTTGGCGGTGAAATAAGCAGCCTCGCCTATATAGTAATTAATGCTGAAACCGGCCAGACCCTTTACGCCGAAAATGAAAATACCCGTATGTACCCCGCAAGTGTTACAAAACTGCTAACACTTGCCCTTGCAATGGAAAAATGCCAGGGCGACTATACGGCTACCGTAACAGCCACCGAAGAATGTGTTGTGCGGGACTACACACTTTCACACATTGCAATACAACCGGGTGAGGTATTTAGCCTTGAGCAACTTTTTTACGCCGCCCAGCTAATGTCTGCCAACGACGCCGCAAACGCCCTTGCCATTTACGTTGGCGGCAACCTGCAGGGCTTTGAAGAAATTGCAAATGCAAAGCTTACGGCGCTGGGGTGCACCGGCAGCTATTTTACAAACCCCAGCGGAATACCTGACCAAGGCCATTATACCACTGCAGCAGATATTGCCCGCATAGCGCAATATGCACTTTCCGTACCGGGAATGGCGGCGTTGATGGGCGCTGTTGAGTACACCATACCACCCACCAACCTGCAAAGCGAAAGCCGCCTTTTGGGCACCAGCAATTTAATGGTGGTAACTTCAAAATACTATTACGAAGGGGTTATAGGCGGCAAAGACGGCTGGACACAAGAGGCCGGCCACACCCTTGTTACCGTTGCAGAGCAGGGCGGCCAAACCCTTATTTGTGTTGTTCTTGGCGCAGAGCACAAATATGCAGACTACAAAGACGCCCATGCACTTTTAAACGCCGCCTTTGGAAATTTTGAAGTGCTGCCCATGGAAATTAGCTGTGGGGGGCAAACGGTGCCTGTAACAGCTGCCGCAGGGCCTGTTGGCACCATTACAATAACAGGCGGCAGTTTTACAATGCTGTCGGTTCCAAAGGGCACTGCCGCCACCGGCATTACCGCCACCTACAACATTGCCGCAAGTTATGAGGATGGGGCTGCCATTAACCCCACTGTAAGCTATACCCTGGCCGGCGAGGATGAACCGTTTTGCACTGTGCCATTGGCTTACACAATTGCCGCCTCTGCAGGCGGTGCCACCGCTGCAAACGCCACCGCTGCAAACGCCACCCCATTGCCCGCGGGTGAAGACGGCAGCACACCAACCATCAGCCAAGGCGCTGAAACAGCGCTTAAAGCCGCAACCGCAACCCTTGTGCTGTTGGCTTTTGCCTACGCGCAGGCAACCGGCGCCGCCATGCGCAAAAATGCGAAACGCCGGCACCGTTTAAACCCGGGTGCGCCAAAAAACAACTAGCCTACGCCGCTTACTTTTTGCCGTTTGCCGCCAAAAAAATATAGTTTGCACTAAACTAACTGCTGTATATATGCAGCACTTAAACAGCAAACAACTATATACAAAATTTACACATAAATATATACATAATTTACAAATTAAGCATGCAGTGCGTTTTGCCCGGCATGCTTTTGCCTTTGTAAAACTTTTGTCATCTATTTTTGGCTTACCCCGGCGGCAGGGCGGGCATAATACTTTTGCGGCAGGGCAATGCACCGCCGCTATTAAAAGAAAGAAGGCAAAAAATGAAAAAACTGCTAATATCCGCCTGTGCTTTGGTTTTAGCTGTGTCTCTGGCAGGGTGCAATATGGCCCCCGGCAGCAGTAACGGCCCGGGCAGCTCTTCTTCCGGCTTGCCGGCCGCCACCACAATTGACGACCTAATTGCAAGCCTCGAGATGCTGCCTTATATGCCCGGTGAA
>JAVBRS010000003.1:0-3326 GCA_031547715.1 Oscillospiraceae bacterium | reverse complement strand
CATTATGAAGGCATTGACCAGCGCGTTGTAGACACCTTTGCACACGAAGAAATATCCATAGGCGACTATGTTTTAACCGGTGGTGAGCTTGCGGCCTTAGTACTGGCAGATTCAGTTTTGCGCCTGTGCCCCGGGGTGCTTTCAGCACAGGAGGGGTATGAGGACGAAAGCCATTACAGCGGCCTTTTAGAGTACCCGCAATACACCAGACCGGAAGTTTGGCGCGGGCAGGGCGTACCGGCCGTTTTGCTTTCAGGCAACCATGCACAGGTTGCGGCATGGCGCACAAAGGCAGCGCTGGAGCGCACAGAAAAAAAGCGGCCGGACATGTATGAAACTTACGTAAAAAATAAAAAGCCATGTAAAAACAAATAATATGTGTATATTTTATGTGGCAAAATGTTAAAACATTATTCATTTATTGAAAAGCTTGTGATGTTTTGCAGATAACTTTTCAACATATATGTGCAATTTTACTAAAAGCTCATATTTTGGCAAGTTAAAGTTGGGCAACCATATAAAAATACCCTTTAAAGTTGCACAGTTGCCCTAAATTTTGCTATAGTACTAAGGTAGCGAATCAAATAAAAGACCCCTATTTGAGGCAGGAGGTTCCGTATGGTTGTAAAAGAGGTAACCATTTCCAATAAGGTTGGGCTGCATGCGCGCCCCGCAACATTTTTTATTCAAAAGGCAAACGAGTTTAAGTCTTCTATCTGGGTGGAAAAGGACGAGCGCCGCGTTAATGCAAAAAGCCTTTTAGGTGTGCTTTCGCTTGGCATTGTGGGCGGCACTACCATACGGCTTATTGCAGATGGCTCTGATGAAGAACAGGCAATTGAAAGCTTGATTCAGCTTATTAATTCCGGTTTCAGCGCTTAAAATTAAACGCAAACAGCAGCCTGCCGGCATTGTTGCCGGCGGGCTTTTTTCTATTTTTATGGTGCGCAAAATTGTGTAAAATGTTATAATTGGTTTTATGAAAATATGTTGGCGGCAGGAACAAAAGAAGCGGTTATTTGCAGCTTGGTTTTTGGGGTTTCACCTGCGGCATGCCTGTTTAAAAACGGGTGTTGTTTAGGTTGCGGTGGCCACTTTGTGCGCTGCGCTTGCGGCACTTGTGGTAAACCCCTATATTCAACGGTTAAGGTGGCAAAATATATACGCTGTACAGTAAAAGGTGGGTTGGTGTGACAAAACAGGAACTTTTCAAAAAGGCAATGATGCTGCCCCTGCTGCCCGGGGTTTATATTATTCGCGATAAAAAGAGCGAAGTAATTTATGTGGGCAAGGCAAAAAGGCTGCGCAGCCGTGTTTCACAATATTTCAGGGCGGGGGCCCCACACGATGCAAAGGTTACCCGCATGGTGGAAAGTGCCGATGAGTTTGACGTGATTGTTACAAACTCTGAAAACGAGGCGCTCATTCTTGAGTGCAGCCAAATTAAACAGCACAACCCCAAATATAATATTTTGCTTAAGGACGACAAAGGCTACAGTTATGTGAAAGTTAGCCCCGGCCCGTACCCCAAAATAACAGCGGAACTGCAAAAACATGATGACGGCGGCCAATATATAGGCCCTTACACCAGCAGCTTTGCAGTGCGCCAAATGGTTGAAACTGCTACGCTGGCGTTTGGCCTGCCCACCTGTACCCGCCGTTTCCCGCAGGATATAGGCAAAGGGCGCCCATGCCTGAACTTCCATATAGGGCGCTGCGCCGGGCCCTGCACAGGAAGGATGGGTGAAGAGGCCTACAACCAGCGTGTGGCTGGTGCCTTGCGGCTTATACGCCAGGGTAAAAACGAAATTTTGAAAACCATGCAGGCGGACATGGAAGCGGCAGCGGAAAAGCTGGAATTTGAAAAAGCCGCCATGATACGAGACCAAATGGCGGCTATTGAGCGTGTGCGAGAAGGCCAGGTAGTTATTGCCGACACAAGAAAAGAAGAAGATATTGTGGCATTAACCGGCAGCGCCAACATGGTTTGCGCGGCAGTTTTACGTTTCCGTGGCGGGCGGTTGGTAGATAAACAGGAGTTTTTGTTTGCAGACGCCACCGACATTGACGCCACCCGGGAAGAATTTTTGGCCCAGTACTACATTGGCCGGCCGGAGACGCCGAAAACCATTGCGGTTGATGAAGTGCCCGAGGCTGCAGGCATATTGCAAGATGTTTTGAGCGCCCAGCGCGGCAGTAAGGTTAAAATTTACAAACCGGAAAAAGGCGACGCCCAACAGCTGGTGCAGATGGCATATATAAACGCCACAGAGCGCCTTGCCAGGGAGGCCGGCCGAGGCGCAAGGGAAACCCGTGCGCTGGACGAGCTGGCAAACCTTTTGGGGCTGGCTGCCGCACCGGTTACCATTGAAAGCTATGATATATCTAACTGGGGCGATGGAACGTCTGTGTGCGGCATGGTTGTTTTTGAAAACGGAAAACCTAAAAAAAGCGGCTACCGCCGCTTCCGTATAAAAACAGTGCAGGGAACAGACGACTACGCCTCACTTCAAGAGGTTTTGAGCCGCCGAGTGGCCCAGTTTGAGAACGGTGGCAAAGGCCAGTTTGGCGTAAAACCGAACTTAATTTTGCTGGACGGCGGCAAGGGCCAGGTGGGTGCAGTGCGGGCGGCTTTACGCGGCACCGCTTTTGAAGATGTACCGCTTTTGGCATGGTTAAGGATGCTAAACACCGCACCCGCGCCATAACCAGTGAAAGTGGAGAAATTGCAATTTCAATGCACCGTGGGGTGTTTACATTTGTTACAAAACTACAGGATGAAGTTCACCGCTTTGCCATTGAATACCAGCGTGAAAGCCGGAAAAAGCAGTCTTTTTCATCTTCATTAACGCAGGTGCCAGGCGTTGGCCCGGCAACGGCAAAAGTGCTTTTAAAAACGTTGAAAACCATAAAGGCAATTGCCGCCGCCACCGAAGAGGAACTGGCCGGAGTGCAGGGTGTAAGTGCGGCGGCCGCCAAAGCGCTTTATATGCACTACCACCCGGTAGGTTGACAACAAGCGTTAAAACCACCATAATAAACTTGCGTTTGACGCTTTTAAATAAAAGGCGTTAACGCCGGCGTTTAGCCTGCCGGGAAAACAGGCGAAATAACGTTAAAAATTTAATTGTAAAAGGCATAGTGCCATAAAAATTTTTTAAAAAAAGAGGAAATATGCGTGTAATTAGCGGCAGCGCCCGCAACATTAAATTAAATACCCTGCCGGGAGATGAAACCCGCCCCACCATCGACAGGGTAAAAGAGGGTATGTTTAGCGCAGTGCAGTTTTTACTGCCCGGCGCCAAAGTGCTTGACCTGTATGCATA
>JAVBRS010000110.1:0-5004 GCA_031547715.1 Oscillospiraceae bacterium | reverse complement strand
AGAAAAATAACTGCAATGCCCTTTATTCACTACAATTTATACACTGCAAATTGCCATTGCTTCATATTATAAATGCAAAAACCGGGTTTGCTGTTTAACGGCAAGCCCGGTTTTTACATTTATATGTTTTAAATTACAAGTTTTATTGCTTCAACATTCTGTCCAGGGCGGGTATTAAAAGGCGCATAGCTGTGCCTGTTAAAGCCCCCATTGCAAGACCGGAAACCAGCAAAACCGGGGCATAATAAAAAGACAAACCGCTTGAAAGCACAAGTGCCACCATTGCAAGCTGCCCTGCATTGTGGGCAAGCGCCCCCGCCACAGACGCCGCAAAGTAAGAGGTATTTAGCTTTTTAACACCCAAAAGAAAAGCCATAACAATTATTGAACACAGCCCACCGGCAAAACTGAACAACCCCCCCAGTGCCCCGCGTGTTAGTGTTACTCCAAGGCTTTTTAATGTGCCAAGCAGCAGCGCCTCCTTCCACCCTAAAAAACACAGTGTGTACATTACTACAATGTTTGATAGCCCCAGTTTAACACCGGGCGGCAACCCCAAAAGCGGGGTAAACCACCCCTCAACTATTGAAAGCACAATGGCAACTGCGTACAGCATGCCCAAAAGCGCCGTGCGCTTTGTTTTACTGATACTATACTTTTCCATTATAACCCCTGCTAAACAAAAAGAACTTCATAGTCACCCTCACCGGCGAGTGTGAAAACACCTTCAAGGGAGTTTGAAACATAAAGCTTGTGCCCGGGTGCAAGCAATATAATGCCGCATTCCGGTTGCGTTTCCATAAATGCTATGGTTTTTTCTACCCCCCACACATATAGTGTAGTAGACATAAAGTCTGCGTATGTTCCGTTATCGCTTATCACACCCACACTCACAACATCAGACACCGCCGGTGCACCGGTGGCAGGGTCCATAATATGCTGGTAAACAACCCCCTCTTCTTCAAAAAAACGTTCATACCCGCCGGAAACTGCAAAAACAGCATTTTCAAGCTTCACACTTGCAATGTAACTCTGCTCCCCGCCCTCTGGGTTGCGAAAGCCCACAGGGTACATTTCACCGTTTTGTTTGCGCCCGTAAACAACTACATTGCCACCTATTGAAAGCCAAGCGCTTTGCAATGAATACTCCTCATACACTTCAAACGCAACATAACAGGCCCAGCCCTTTGCAATACCGCCCAGGTCAATTACCTGGCCCTCGTGCGCCAACATAACCGCATGGTTAGCATCATCAAACAAAATATCGTCATCGTTTACAAGCGGTAAAAGTGCGGCTATTTCTTCTTTTGGCACCACCCTTGGTGTATCACTTGTAACCCCCCAGGCGTTGGTTATTGGCCCAATGGTAACTTTAAAAGCGCCATCACTTTGCCCGCTGTAGTAAACGCAATCTTTTAAAAGCGCATATACTTCATTAGGAAGTGTAACATAGCCCACACCCGCTGCTGCATTTATTTTAGCTATATAGCTGGTTGTGTTGTACAAACTAAGCTGTTGCTCAATGGCCAGCAGCCGCCGGTTAACCTCGTTCAGGGCCGCACTTGGGTTTTCACCGTGCCCCGTTTGTGAAATGATGGTACTCATAGCGTACGAGCTGGTTTGGGCGGTTAAAATTTCACCCGGTTGCCGCTTTGTGTAAAACCAAACAGCAAAGCCCACAATAAGCAATACGCCAACTAAAATTGCCAATTTTTTGTATGTGAATTTTTCTTTCAAATTTTTATCCATAATTTACCTCTCGCCTTTATTCAAGCTAAATTGTAGTGTTTAAGCGGCAGCCCTGTCAAGCTTGCTGTTTAATGCACGGCGTTATTTGACAAAAAATATGTAAATATATATAATGAGCTAACGCACAATCTTACTAAGGAGATTTTACCATGAGAAAGCTTGTTTGCCTATTGGTAGCTTTGGTAATTGGCGCTGTTGCTTTAACCGGTTGCGGTGCGGCAATTGTTGACGGTACCTACAGGGCAGAGTTTAAAACGTACGACCATTACGGCTGGAAAGATTACGTTGTAATTGAAATTGAAGATGGTGTTGTTGTTAACATTGAGGCAAATGCAATTAATGAAAACGGCGAACTGAAGACAGAAGACGGTGAATACCGCACATCCATGGAACAGGTTATGGGCACCTACCCGGCCAAATACTACGGCGACCTTGTAAACCAATACCTTGCGGGGGGAAGCATTGAAGGTGTTGAAATTGTTGCCGGCGCCACCCTCTCTTCCGACAATTTTAAGGCGCTGGTTATGGCCCTTACTGAAAGTATGCAAAACGGCGACACCGAAACAGTTGTTATTGAATACCCCAGCATAGCCTAACCATAGTTTTTTAGCACCCTGCATTGCGAGAAATGTGCCGCAGCGAAAAGCTGCGGCATTTTTTTGCGTTTGGTTTGTAACCGTTTATACTTGGCAATAATATAACTGCCGCTTGCATTTTTATGTGTAAAAACGGTGTAGCTTGTTTTGTATCTGCGCGCTTTTATTCTTGCCTGGTTATTGTATAAAAGCCGCTGTGCTTGTAAAAACATATATACTGTAGTATACTATAACCTGTAAAACCTGCCATTAAAATTATGTTTTGCCAAATTTTAAATAATGTTTTTAAGAGGTGTATTTTATGAAAAAACTTTTATCTTTTATTCTCGCCCTTACCCTTTGTGGGGCCCTTCTAGCTGCCTGTGGCGGTGGCGGTTCGTCATCCTCTTCTTCCTCTTCTTCCTCATCCGGCCAGGCCAGCAGTGAAGACAGCAGCACCGGTGAAATAGACAACCATGAACTGCTTGCCATAATTGCAAAAATTGAAGAGGCCCAGCCTATACAGGAAGGCGTTGAAGTTGACGACCAAGTATTGGCCCTTTTAATGAACATAAATATGGATAACGTTGCCGCTTATGCCGCAAAGGTTACCCAGCTTAACCAAAACGTTGATTGCATTATTGTTTTACAGGCAAAGCCCGGCCTTGCTGCCGCAGTGGGGGCCGACCTTGAAGCATACCGCCAGGCTATGGTTGCCAGCGCCTCCAACTATGCAGAGTTTGCAGGTGAAAAGGTAAAGGCTGAAAACGGCCGTGTGGTTACCAGAGGCGACATTGTGGTGCTGGCCATTCTTGGCGACGGTGAAGCCATTCTTGAAGAGGGCGGCCCGGACGCTGTTTATGGCCCCATTGACACAGCCATAGACGAAGCCTTGAAATAACAAAACCTTTACAGGCCAACGCTAAAGGTGTTGGCCTGTTTTATTAAACGGTAAGGTGGTGCACTGCAATTGGTTTTTAGCAGCCTTATGTTTCTTTTTCGCTTTTTGCCCATAGCGCTGGCGCTATATTATTTGAGCCCGCCAAAACTTAAAAACTTTACACTTTTTGTGGTGAGTATTGTTTTCTACTCCTGGGGTGAAGTGCGGTACTTCCCTGTAATGCTGGCACTAATTTGCATTAACTACCTATGCGGGCGTGGCATTGGCTGGGCTGGCGAGCGCAAAAATGCCCGCCGCTTTTTCCTGCTGCTTTCAGTGGTTGGCAGCCTTGGCATGTTGCTGTTTTTTAAGTATGCAAACTTTTTTATTGCAAATTTCAACGCTTTTACGGGTACAGCCTACCCCACTTTAAACATTGTGCTGCCGCTTGGCATTAGTTTTTACACATTCCAAACTTTGTCCTATACCATAGACGTTTACCGCCGTGATGTTGCAGTGGAAAAAAACATTATAAACTTTGGGGCATTTGTTGTAATGTTCCCCCAGCTTATTGCCGGCCCTATTGTAATGTACAGCGACATTAGCGAGCGGATGCATATACTGAAAGGCCGCACAAGTTTAGCCCAGTTTGAAAAGGGCGTGGGCCTTTTCATTTTGGGCCTTGGCAAAAAGGTGCTTATTGCAAACAGTGTTGGCATGCTTTGGAGCGACCTTGAAGTTATTGGCTTTGCCAATATCTCTACACCGCTGGCGTGGCTTGGCATTTTAGCTTACGGCATTCAAATTTATTTTGACTTCTCCGGGTATTCTTTAATGGGCATTGGCATGGGCCACATGCTTGGTTTTGATTTTTTGCCAAACTTCAATTACCCTTACATAAGCCGCAGTATCACAGAGTTTTGGCGCCGCTGGCACATGACATTAAGCCTGTGGTTCAGAGATTACGTTTATATTCCTTTAGGTGGCAACCGCAAGGGTTTACCCCGCCAAATTTTAAATATTTTAATTGTTTGGTTTTTAACCGGCTTTTGGCACGGCGCAAACTGGAACTTTATAGCGTGGGGGCTTTATTACGCCGCTTTGCTTATTTTGGAGAAGATGTTTTTGCTAAAAAGGCTTGAAAAAGGCCGTATTTTGCCCCATGTATACACGCTTACCTGCGTTGCCGTTGGCTGGGTGTTTTTTGCCCTGCTGGATTTTGCTTCTATTTCAACCTATCTTTCAAAAATGTTCAGCTTTTCTAGCGGGGTTGGTGCCGGCTACTTCCTTTCAAACTACTTTGTGCCGCTGCTTTTAGGTGTGTTTTTTTCCTCTTCATTGGCGGCAAAACTTTGGAACCAGCTTGAAAAGCGGCCTGTTTTAAAAACCATTTCACTGGCTGCCATACTGGTGCTTTGTACCGCCTATTTAGTGGACTCCACCTTTAACCCTTTCCTTTACTTCCGTTTTTAAACTGCCGAGAGGAGAACGTGTATGAAAAAGTTTTTAGTTTACCCGTTAACTGTATTTTTTGTTCTCTTCATTGCGGGTTTTGCTGTTCTTGATATGCTTGCCCCCACACGGCAATTCTCGGATTTGGAGAACAGGTATTTAGCCACTGCGCCAAGTTTTACGCTTAAAAAGCTAACCCAAAACCTCTACACCGCAGAGTACGAGGTATTTTTAAACGACCAGTTTATATTTAGAGACAGCTGGATATATTTGAAAAGCATTGCTGAAAGTTTGCAGGGCAAAAAAGAGAATAACGGCATTTTATACGGCAGCAATAATTACCAGTTC
>JAVBRS010000117.1:0-14671 GCA_031547715.1 Oscillospiraceae bacterium | reverse complement strand
GAAAGAGGGGTTAATTTGCCGTTTATAATTTTGCTGGTTTTGTTTTCGGTCATACCCTTCGCCATCGCCTCTCTCACCGGGCAAAAATTTGAAGAGACCGTTTCACTTTTCTCGCTGGCTGTTGTATGCACAGGGTTTTTGCTTGGTATTTTTGGTTTAGTGCGCTTAACGCCATACTTAATTATATTGGCCGGGGCCTTTTCTTTTGTTTACCTTTTATATATAACATTTATTCAAAAAACATTTAAAGTGCATGCGCAGTTAACCTTTGGGTACTTTGCTTTTGTTGTTTTGGCCGCCGCCGCCTGGTGGCTGTGCCGCGGCCGTATGCTTACCTTTTGGGATGAGTTTACACATTGGGGCCTTGCGGTAAAAAACATGTTCTACCTGGATGGCCTGTACACCTTGCCGGCCTCCACCACAACATACACAGACTACCCGCCTGCAATGCCCATTTTCATCTACAGTTTTTTAAAAGCCATTCGCTCCTCATTCAGAGAAGATGTGGCGCTTTTTATTCAATGCCTTTTTTCCATAAGTTTGCTTGTTTACCCTTTACACAAATTCCGCTGGCGGGCAGCTTCTTTGGGCACACCGCTTATAATTATTCTGTTTTTAGTTCCTGCAGGGCTAAATTCACATTTTTATACCCGCCTTTTAGTGGACGGCATACTTGGCATACTTTGTGCTTTTATTCTTTATACCCATTACTTCGGCAGCGGGCAGGGCAGGGTAAAAACTTTTATCTACACCTCGCTTGCCTGCCTTGCCCTAACCGCAACAAAGGCCATTGGTATGCCACTTGCCGTTTTGTGCGCCGGGCTTACTTTGCTTGACAGTGCGGTTTTTAAAAAAGGTGTGTTTGCCGTGCCGCAAAACATTGCTTGGCAAAACCCTGCAAAGCAAAAAGGCAAAAGCCAAAATACGGCCGCACAATTTAAAGCAACCTGCAAAAATGCCTTGCCTTTAACAGCCCCGTTTTTAGCGGTGCTGCTTGGCTGGGCAGGGTGGAAGGTGCACCTGCGGCTTTTTGCTGTGCCCCCCGTGTGGAACACAAGCGGCTTAAGCCTGCAAAACCTGGCCGCTTTTTTAAACGGCACTGCACCTGCCTACCGCTATGAAACCCTGCAAAACTTTATAAAAGCTTTTTTTGTAGACAAGGCCTACGGCACCGGCCTTACCTTTGCCACCGGCGGCTGGGTTTTAGTGTTGCTTGCTTTAATGCTATGCTGCCTGCTGCTTGCTGAAAAGCCATTAAAACGCCGCCTTACCCTGTGTTTTTTTTACCTTGCGTTTATGTATATTTTATACGAGGTTGGCACGCTTTTAAATTTTCTTTTTGTCTTCTCAGAGGGGGAGGCGGTTGCCCTTGCATCTTACTACCGGTATGAGGCAACCATGCTTACCTGCCTTTTAATATTTTTAATAACAGCCCTCTTGACGCTGCTTTTAAATAAGCCCTTGCATTTGCAGCTTTCGCTTTCGCTAATTTCGCTTTGCCTTGTTTTTTATACTTGCCCCACCACCCTTTCTTTTCTTGCGCAGCTGCCAAATGCCCCTTTACAGGCTGCGAAAACCCAGCACGAACGCTATTTGTCTATCCAGGTGGCCCAGCGCATTACCGCCTTGGGTGAACAGGTGCCCAAAGTATACCTTGTTTCCATTACAGATGATAACCTTGCGCTTTTTAAAGCCATTTATGAGCTGACCCCCGTTCAGTTTTCAAACCCCATGCACCAAACCAGCATCGCCATTTCAGAAAGTATTTACGGCCCTGAAACCGGCTACCACGGCATATACACCCCGCAGGAATGGGCGCAGCTTTTAAGTGAAAGCTATGAATATGTGTACTTGTTTAATATAGACGGCTATTTTACCACCTATTACCGCCCGCTTTTTGAAGAAGAGGACGACATTGTTAACGACGTTATGCTGGATGTGGTGCACCACCCGGACGGCACCATTACCTTGCGCCGGCACATTTTTAGCTGAAACTTGTTACTGAAAGGGGCACATAATGCCTGAAACCGCAGTACCGGTTATAATACCGGCTTTAAACCCGGATGAAAAGCTTACAGCCCTAATAGACGGGCTTTTCAGCCTTGGTTTAGGCAATATTGTAATAGTGAATGACGGCAGCACTGCCGGCACTGCCCATATTTTTGAGCGTGCACAAAATAAAGGCTGCACCGTGCTTACCCACGCTGAAAACCTTGGCAAAGGTGCCGCACTCAAAACTGCATTTGCCCACTTCCTTGCCACGCAACCCGGCATTGTGGGCTGCATTACCGCAGACGCAGACGGCCAGCACGCACCAAAAGACATTTTAACCATGGCAGGTACCCTTATACAAAACCCGGCCGCCCTTATTATTGGTTGCCGTAATTTTGCGCAAATGCCCCCGCGCAGCAGGTTTGGTAACACTGTTACACGCTTTGTAATGCAGCTTTTCTGCGGCGTACATGTTTCAGACACACAAACCGGCCTACGGGCCATACCTGCCGCTTTTATGCAGGTGTTGCTAAATGTGCCCGGCCAGCGGTATGAATTTGAGACAAATATGCTTATTGAAACAAAACCCGCCGGTTTTTCAATTGAAGAAGTACCTATTTCTACAATATATATCGGCAGCAATGAAACCTCTCATTTTCACCCTCTGAAAGACTCTGTGCGGATATACCGCATATTTTTAAAGTTCATCCTCTCATCTTTGTCTTCCTCCCTCGTAGATTTACTGCTTTTTACCTTGCTGGTTCACATTTTAAAACCCACCGGCAACCCGGGCTATATTTTTATAGCAACGGCCATAGCAAGGGTGTGCAGCGCTGTTTTTAACTACGGTGTAAACAGTAAAATTGTGTTTGAAAAAAATATTCGCAGCGGCACTGCCGTAAAATATTTTTGCCTGGCCTTTCTTCAAATGCTGTGCAGTGCCTTTTTGGTGCACTGGGTTGTCTCCCTTTTCTTCGGTGGTGAAATTTTTGTTAAGGCCATTGTTGATATAATTCTTTTTATTTTAAGCTACCAAATTCAAAACCGTTTTATTTTTATTTAGGCAGCTTAGGCTTATATGTTTAAACAAAAAACCAGGTGTTTTACACCTGGTTTTTTGCTTTTATGTTGGCTCACTTTTAAAATAACTTTTCCTTGCAGCCTGCCGCCGCCGCTGTAAGCAATTTTTAGCGGCATACTTTAGTTTTTGCTGTGCCGCTACATGGCGTTTATTGTGGCAACGGTATTTCCAGGTGGGCGCCACCCGGCAGGCAGGTTGCGTATTCGCCGCTGTTTTTAATGTAGCCAAACCCTTCACAAATATGGTCTGAACACTGTGAATCAATAAACCTTGCAGCACCGTTTTGCACCTCTATGGTAATTGGCAATGTGGCGTTAAAATGGTATATATCGTCTTTATCAAGCGGTATTTCAATTGTTTCCCCTGTGCTTAGCAAATTTAAATGCACCACCGCCGCCGGTTTATTTATACTGCGGTAGTAAAAAAACACCGCCAGCGCAAGTGCCAATACGCCCAGCACAATAATAATATCAGTTGTTTTAAAAGCTTTGCGTTCCATACTACCCCCTGCGGTTTTGTAGCGGCTTGCTTTTATTAAAAGCACAGCATTATAATAGCACAAAAGGGCTTTTTTACACAACCGGCGCGCCTGTGCCGGCGCAGCCCGTGAAAGGAACAGTTATGGACACCTTAACCGCCATTCAAAACCGCTATTCCTGCCGCAGTTTTACGCCGGGTGCAACCCCGGGCAAAAGTGAAATTGAAACTATTTTAAAAGCAGGCGCCGCCGCCCCTGTTGGCATGCCCAGCGCAGGGTTGCCGCACTTTACCGTTATTGAGAATGCAGAATTTATTGCAGGTTTAAACACTGTGGCAGGCAGAGACATGACCTACGGCGCCCCTGTTTTAATTGTTGTATCCTGCCCCAGCGCCCCCGCCCCTGGGCTTAACTACGCAAATGCCGCCTGTGCTGTAACCGGCATGTGCATTGCCGCCACGGCTTTGGGCGTTGCCAGCATATACCTTTGGGGCCCTGCAACGGTGCTTGCAAACAATGCCGGGCTATGCGCAAAGGCCGGCATACCGGCCGGGTTTACCGCCCTTTCCTGCGTTGCTTTGGGTTATACCGCGGCCCCTGCCCCGGCCAAGGCCTTTGAAATGCCCGCTGCATTAAATTTTGTGAAGTAATTTGTATTTTACCGCTTATTAAAGGCAGCTTGAAAATGCAAGCTGCCTTTATGTTGGCTGTGTAAAAACTGCCTTTATATAAATGAAGTACACTTTAATAAAAAGCACTATGGCAGCTGCCTGCATAAACCCCGGCTTTTGTGCGCCGCAACAAGCCGCAAAGCAATAACATGGCATATGGCTACCGGCATAAACCTCGGTAGCATTTCCCTGCAAACTGCAAAGCCAAACGCATGACAGCCGCTTGCATAAGCCCGGGCTTAACGCCGGTTTTCGGTTATTGCATTAAATTTTACTGTTCAAACTTCAGAATGTGTTTATTAAATAAATAAAAGCCCGGCACTTTTGCGCCGGGCATTTTTTATACTGTTACACGTTTGCCTCTGTGTTTTTGCCCCTTCAGGCACGGCGGCCTTTTGGTGTTTATTCTTTATCCGGCAACATTGCCGCAACTTCGTTCATTGGCACTGTGGCCGAATAATAAAAGCCTTGCTGGTATGTGCAGCCAAAGCTGTCCAGCTGCTTTTTCTGGTTTTCTGTCTCAACACCCTCGGCAATAATTTTAAGGTTAAGCTTGTTTGCAATGGAAACCAGCCCTTCAATTACAACGCTGCTGCGCGGGTTTGTCTCAAGCTCCCAAATAAGCATGCGGTCAAGCTTTAGGGCGTCTACCGGCATTTCCAGCACGTTATTTATGCCAGAGAAGCCGCTGCCGAATTGGGTCAATATTATCTCTATTCCCATTTCCGCAAGTTGTTGCATCATTATGTTAACCGAGGCATAGGTGGTTATAATCGCACTCTCTGCAACCTCCAGCGCCAGTTTACCTGCGGGTACGTTGTTGCTTTTCAGTATGTTTGTAATGGCTTTATCCACATTTTCTTGTAAAAACAGCACCGCAGTAACCGGCACGGCAATTGTTTCAAACTCTTTGCCTTGGTCCAGCAGGCTGCGAATAAGCTTGCAGGTCATATTTATAACCTGCAAATCCAAAGAGTATACCATCCCGGTCTTTTCTGCAACCGGCATAAAACGTTCCGCACCTGTGTACCCAAATTCCTCGGTAAATAAGCGCACATAGCATTCCGCCCTTGTGTACTTATTCTTTGTAACATCCATAGACACCCGGCAACGCAGCTCTAAATTCTCCCAGTTGTTGCCCTGGTTCCATTGAAGGCGCTCTGCTACAACCTGCTCAAAATGCTTGCGGTTTGCAATTTTTTGGTCGTAAATGCAGGTGAAGTTCTGTCCCATTTCGCTGGCGCTTTGCACCGCGTAATCAAGCTTTTCAAGCATCTGCACAGGCTTCTCCGGTACAAGGCTGGGCAAAAGCACCCCAACAGACACAGTGCACATGGCGTCTATCTTTTCAATGTGCCATGTGTTTGCAAACCTGCTGCAAATGTTCTCTGCCAGCTCCTCGGCAGCGGTGTATGTAGTGTCATTTACAACCAGCACAAAATCAACACCGCCGGTGCGGAAAAGCTTTGCGCCTTTAGTGCCAAGGTAGGCCGCTATTTCCGCCAGCAATATATCACCGTGGCTATACCCGAAAGTGTTGTTAAACAGGCCAAAGTTATCCAGGTGCACTTTAATAACGGCGGTTTTTTTCAGTGCCCTTTCGTTTTCTTGTAATGCGGCAAGCTCTGCAAGGCATGCTTCCAGGTTGATGTTCAGAGTTCCCATTGGCTACCCTCTCTTTTTTGGCAAGCCCGTTTTGCCCCAACTAATTATTTTTACCGGGCTGATACTATATTTAAATAGTTACAGTTAATAATACAGCATTTTTCGGCAAAGAACAAGGGGTAAGCCAATTTTACGTTATAAAATAAGGCCGGGCATACCGCCCGGCCTTAACCAGCCATTTTTAAAACAGTTGCCGTTAATGGCAACCTAAAAAATATTCTTCATTGTTTTATTCATCTACCTGTTTACCCAAAAAGCCGGCTGCCATTGAAACAAGCTTGAGCTCCGTTTCCCCGGGGCGGGCAGTTCTGTCTTGTGTAAGGGCAATAACCGCACCTGCTATGTCGCTGCCGGACAAAATTGGCACCACCGTGGAAGCCCAAATTTGCTGTTCATCAATTGGCTTTATCTCCGGCAATGCACCGCTTTGCCCCGCTTGGTACGGGCGGCGCCCCTCCATAACCTTTTCAATCGCGGCGGTTATTCGGCGCTCTAAATAGTCTTTTTTTGTAAGCCCTGCAACCGCCACAATATGGTCTCTGTCGCATATGGCGCAGGCAAAACCGCCAACCTTTTGGGTAACTTCCGCAACCTGGTGTGCACTTGTGGCAAGTTCCCCCACGGGGGAATATTTTTTAAATAAAACCTCACCTTCGTTGGTTGTGAAAATTTCAAGCGGCTCGCCTTCACGTATATGCATAGTGCGCCGTATTTCCTTTGGAATAACCACCCTTCCCAAATCGTCAATGCGCCGTACAATTCCCGTTGCTTTCATCTGCCTCTCCAATTCACTTGTGTTTTCATTACATGAAATATTCTTTACAGTTTTTAACATTTTATACAGCTTCTGGGTAAAAATACGGTTTGTCTTTCATTTTAAAACCGCAATATATACAATAATATTATTTTCTGAATACTATAAGCGGTTAAAACTTTTTAAAACATAGCACAGAAAGCCTATTTGGCCGTGCTAATTATTCTTATTTGACTTTTTTATGGTGTAATGTATGCAGATAAACTCATTTTGTGGGCAATATATATGCAAAACCCACAGAGAGGTGCAATATGCAACGAAGCAAGCGAAATGGTGCGGCAGATATAAATTACGCAGCAATAGGCATGCGGGTACGCCGGTTTAGAAAAGCCCGCAGCCTCACGCAGGCAAG
This sequence comes from Oscillospiraceae bacterium, assembly GCA_031547715.1. GTDB lineage: Bacteria > Bacillota > Clostridia > Oscillospirales > Ruminococcaceae > JAVBRS01. Next base: position 7,618 of record JAVBRS010000117.1, on the reverse strand, counting down.
CCTGGGTGAGAAAGCAGGCGTTGAACCCTTTACGATTTCTCATATTGAGCGCGGTGCAACAAAACTTAGCTTGCCAACCTTAGTACGGCTGGCTAATGCGCTTGGAACCGGCCTGGACGAGCTTGTTTACAACAGCATTGACAAAAATGAGCACATTACACATAAAGACCTTGCCGCTGTTATTGATGACTGCACCCCGAAAGAAATGCACGCCATTTTAAAGGTGGTGGAGGTGCTGAAAGCTACCCTGCGCGAAATTTAGCGCATGTATTTACCCCCCGCCCTAAAACTACCGCTTAAATAAAAAAGCTTCCGGCGCATGCACCGGAAGCTTTTTTTATTCAACACTTTTTAAGCTTAAAACCATATCTATTTTTTTAAGCTTAAAGTACATTGTCAGGTTTACCACCATACTGAATACCGCGGTTAGTATTGCGGAATAAAGGTAACTTAGCGGTTCTATAACCCTGCTGAACATAACCATATCCACTTCAACAGTTAAAATTATAAACTGGTGCAACACAAGCCCAAGTAAAATGCCTGCTAAAATACCAAGTATTGTGCACACTATATTTTCACGGTAAATGTAGCTTGCAACCTCACCGTCATAAAAACCAAGCACTTTAATAGTGGCTATCTCCCTTGTGCGCTCGGTTATATTTATATTTGTAAGGTTGTAAAGCACAACCAGTGCAAGCGCCCCTGCAGATACAATAATTACCGCCACAATGTAGTCAAGGCTGCCCACCATATTTGCGAAAGAACGGTTGGAATCTCGGGCAAAGCTGGTGGCAAGCACGGTGTCGTTTTTCAGCACACGCTCTGCGTAAGCCTCCTGCCCGGCAACGTTCACTTCCTCTTTAAAGTTTACATAACCCATATTGTAAACAGGCTCTTCACCAAAAAGTTGCCTGTATGCCGCGGGGGTAATATAAGCGTAGTGCATAACGTAGTTTTCATTTATGCCGCCCACCGTAAGCACAATATCCGGGTAGTTAGTGAAAGAAAGTGTAAATGTGTCCCCCACTGAAAGGCCGAGTAGCTGCGTTATCTTTTCGCTTACAATAACACAGTCATCTGTAACTTTTAACGACTCACCGCCGGCACGGGTGTGTAAATCAAACACCTGTTTAATTTCTTCAGGGTTTGCAAAGGTTACAAGGCTGCCTGTATATGTGCGCCCGTTTGCACTAAAATCTGCCGCAAGGGTGTTGCCCCACTGTATTGCAGCAAGCTCGGGGCTGTTTTCAATTTCATAAACAGCTGCATCAAATTCTTCGGGCGCTGCGTCTTTGTTAACCACTGTAATGGCGTCATAGGTTGCTACCTCTACAAACTGTTTGCCAACCACCGCCCCCACAGAATCTTTAACGCCAAAGCCAGCCATTAGCAGGGCTGTGCACCCTGCAATGCCCACAACGGTTATTGCCACACGTTTTTTGTACCTTGCAAGGTTGCGCATTGTAACCTTTTGGCTGAAGGTAAGGCGGTTCCAAATAAAGGTAATGCGCTCAAGCAGCACCCTTTTGCCGTCTGGCGGGGCCTTGGGGCGCATTAAAGCCGCCGGTGCGTCCTTCAGCTCTTTTCGGCAGGCAAAGTACGCGCTGGTACAGGTTGTAAGCACAGACGCTACTGTGCAGTAGAAAAAGTATGGGAACAAATACGGCACCAGCAGGTCCGGTAAAAAGTACATCATACTGTAGGCGTTGTAAATAACCATGGGCAAAACTTTAAGCCCAATTGCCACCCCAATTATTGCACCAATGGCACTGGCAGTGCCTGCATACAGCAAATATTTTGCCAAAATACTGCCTGAAGAATACCCTAAAGCCTTAACCGTACCTATTTGTGTTCGCTGGTCCTCAACCATTCTTGTCATGGTGGTAAGGCAAACCAGCGCCGCAACCAGTATGAAAAATACAGGAAACACCACCGCAACTGCATCAACACGCTCTGCGTTGGCATCAAAGCCCGCATATCCTTCATCGTTGTCTCGGTCAAAGGTATAGCCTTTGCCGGCGGCCAGCTCTTCCAGTTCTCTTCTGGCATCTGCAAGTTCTTGCCTGCCTTCCGCCAGCTCTTTTTTGCCTTTTTCAATATCACGGCGGGCGTCTTCAATCTCTTTCAGCGCCTTTACTTTTTCGGCGTTAAAGGTGCGCCAACCCTCATCAATTTGGGCCCTGGCCGCATCCAGCATGGCGTAGGTGCTTGCGTAATTCTCATTGTACTGCGCCCAACCTGCCGCCAGCTCTGCCTCTGCGGTTTGCAGCTGTGTGCCAAGCTGGTTAACAAGGTTTTGGGCCATTTCAAGCAGTGTGCCGGTGCTGTTTATGTATTCCTGCATCAGCCGCTCAGACACTTGGTTTAAGTTCACCCCACTAATGGTGGGCAATGAGCCGTTGTTTGTTTTATACTGCTCTATACCGGTTTTTAAATCTGCCGCTTCAGTTGTGCCATAACCGGCCGCAACAGCCGTTGTTTCAACGGCTGCAAGTGCCGCGGCCTCTTCCGGGCTGCCGGCTGCCGCCGCCAAATACACTTTTATCGCCTGCGCCACAGGTTCAGCGTTTATAATATCCGTTTCCCGCAGGGCCAATTGCTCTGTTGCAGCGGTGTGCGCAGCCCGCAGCAGTTCCAGCTGTTGTTCGCCTTCTTCAAGCTGCTGCCTTGCAGCGGCAAACTGCGCGTCTGCCTCTGCCCTGCCGCCATTCAGCTGGTCTCCCGCATTTTCAAGCGCCCTTTGGGCGTCTGCCAGTTCTTTCAGGCCGTCTTCAATTTTTCGTTCAGCATCTGCAATCTCGTGTTCGGCATCTGCAATCTCAGCTTCGCCCTCTTCAATTTTTTTTGTGGCTTCATCCACAATTGTGTTGTAGCGCGCCATTGCCAAGGTCGGCATAAGTTGCTCTAAATGGCGCTCCATGGCATTTGCAAGGGCAGCGTAGTCTGCTTCAAAGGGGTTTAAGCCTTCTGCCCCTGTCATTTTTATGTACGCCTCGGTGTAAATTTCACTCACAAATGCACTTTCATGCAGGTAAACAAAACTGTTAACCCCGCCGCTGCCAATTGCCGCCCGCCCGCGCTCTATGGAAATATACATTGGAGAGCGCACCACCCCCACTATTGTGAAGGTGTCGGTGGCGAGAATATCCTCAAGGGCGCCCTCTTCATTTAAAAAAAATGTTATTGTTTGCCCTACTGCAAAGCTGCCCGGGGTTTGTGTGCTGCGCTCCACCACGCACTCGTTCGCCGTTTCGGGCATGCGCCCTTCTATAAGCACAAGGCGGTTCATGTCTTTGGCACCGGTGTAGCTGCTGTTGTAGGAATATGCTTTCACCACCACCGCATAGTCTCCCAGTTGGGCAAACAGGTCTGCGGCGTAGCCAGGCATTACAGCCTCTACACCTTTTGTTCTCTCTAAAATAGCTATGGTTTCTTCATCTATGCCATAGTTTGTCATCACTTTAAAATCAAACAGGTTTTGGTCGTTAAAATAGGCGGCTGCGGTGTTTTTCATGTCGTAGCAGGCCACTTTTACCCCTGAAAAAAACGCGGTGCCAATTGCAACAATGGCAAGAATGGAAAAAAAACGGCTCTTGGTTTTTACCACCTCGCGCATTGTATCTTTCCAAAGGGCTTTTTTGCGCATCACCATTCAATATCCTCCACATTAGTGGGGTTTTGGTTCAGCGTCTCTTCAATAACCTTACCGCTTTTCATTCTAATAATTCTGTCTGCCATGGGGGCTACGGCAGCATTGTGCGTAATAACAATAACCGTCATGCCGTTTTTGCGGCAGGTGTCCTGCAGCAGCTTCAGCACCTGCTTGCCTGTGTTGTAGTCAAGGGCGCCTGTGGGCTCGTCACACAAAAGCAACTTCGGGTTTTTAGCCAGCGCACGGGCAATGGAAACCCGCTGCTGCTCACCGCCGGAAAGCTGCGCGGGGAAGTTGTCAACGCGCTCTGAAAGGCCCACGCCATCAAGTACCTCCAGCGCAGGCAGCGAGTTTTCACATATCTGGGCAGCCAGCTCTACATTTTCTTTGGTTGTAAGGTTTTGCACCAGGTTGTAGAACTGGAACACAAAGCCAATGCTGTGCCGCCGGTAGGTTATAAGTTGCTTTGGGGTATAATCTGCAATATTTTCACCGTCTACAAACACTTCACCGTCGCTGCAACTATCCATTCCGCCCAAAATGTTGAGCACGGTGGTTTTGCCGGCCCCGGAAGAGCCTAAAATTACCACAAACTCACCTTTCTCTACTTTGAAGGAGACCCCGTCAGAAGCCGTGATAACCGTTTCACCCATTTGGTAGCGCTTGTAAACATTAATAAATTCTACGTAGCTTGGCAATATTGCATCTCCTTAAAAGCTGCTTTACACAGCTTACTTTTATATTTTTAAAAACGGCTGCCGGTGGCTGTAAGCGTGTTTTGCCGCCATTTCGCCGGGTGTTGCAGCACAGCCGCACAATGGCACCTTTTAAAGCAAGGCCACCCAGCCAGCATTTGCTTTGCCGCCTTGCCCTTTATAAGGCTGCAAAACTGCATTTTAGCTTTAAAATAAAATATGGTAAACAAGGTGTGGTGGCTAGGCTGTTTTAAGTGCTTGCATATATAACACCGCACCTTGTAATGGCCAAAATATACCCTTAGCAGATGTTTTACTGTGTATGTATATACAGTGTGGCCCGCCCGCGCTTACCGGCAGGTTTAACCACGCCAAGCGCCACAAGCGCCCCTGTGGCATTTGCGGCAAAACGGCCGTTTTTTCGCCCCAGGCCTGCGCCCAGTTCTTTAACGGTGAACGGCGCTGCCAGCAAGCCGGGTGGCAGCGCGGCGGCAAAGCTTTGCCCGCCGTTAAAAACAGCCTGCCCCAACAGTGCTGCCGGGGCACTGGCGGCACGCCTGGCACCACGTTTGCCGCCGGCACCCCAACCGTTTAAAAGGCGTATCTCTTCAACCTCCAGCAGCGGCACTAAAAAACTAAGGTTTGGGTTTTGCAGTAACTGCTTTATGGCTGCCAGTTCATACAGTATATCCAGCGGCACACCGCGTTTTGGGCTGCGGCGGCGCTCGCTGATCTCGCCTGTTTGCGGGTTAAGCCACCGCACCCACTTTACCCCCGCAACAGGGTACACCACCGTAACGTGGTAAAGCGGCAAAAACACTTCCAATTTTTTTTGCAGGCGGTAAAAATTTCTTGTCTGCACTTCAAAAATTCCGTTTTCGTTCATAATGTCTGCTTTGTAACGCCCTACACTAACTTCCCGCATTTCGCTTCGGGGTTCAAGCCATTGTTTCACAACCCGGTGTACACCACGCTCTGCAAGGGTGCCAATGCCGGCCTCCAGCCCTGCAAGTGCCCCATTTCTCTCTTGCTCGCACAGGGCCAAAAATTCCGCCTCTCTCATTGCAACCTCAAAAGCTTTGTTACTTTAACTTTAAATGCCGCCGTTTAGGGTGTTTTACTGCATTGGTGTAAGCACCACCGTCACCTCTAGTGTTTCGGTGCCGCGAATTATTTGAGCAGTTATTTCATCCCCAATTTTGCAGCCGGAAAGCACCTCGGAAATATCCGCAAGTGTTGTTATGACTTTGCCGTTTATAGATACAAAACAATCTCCAACTTCCAACACGCCAAATGCGCCGCTGTGCTCTTTTACTTCCTGTACATACACACCAAAACGGCTTACACCATACTGCTCGGCAGTTTCATCATCGTTAATCTCCACGGCTATAATACCAATGGCCGGGCGGGTACTTTGCGTGCCGCCGTTTAAAATAATATCTTCAACTGCAGGTTTTACAATGTCAACAGGTATGGCAAAGCCAAGGCCTTCAATATCTTCGCCCACACTTTTGGCGTTTACAATACCAATTAGCTCCCCATAGCGGTTAAACAGGCCGCCACCGCTGTTGCCGGGGTTTACCGCGGCGTTGGTTTGCATTAACACCATTGTTTGGCCCTCCACTTCCAGCGCCCTGTCCATGGCGGAGATTATGCCGTTGGTAACGGTGCCACCCAGGGTGCCAAGTGGGTTACCCATGGCCAAAGCAAGGTCGCCCACCCTCAAACTTGCTGAGGTGCCAAGGATAACCGGCTGCAAATTCGAAGCTTTTATTTTAATAACGGCAATGTCAAGCTCAGGGTTGGTACCCACCAAGGAAGCCGTGTAGGTGCTGCCGTTTGTAAGCGTTACCTTAATTACGCTTGCCCCGTTTACCACGTGGTTGTTGGTTACAATATACCCGTCTTCAGAGAAGATAACCCCGCTGCCTGCGCCCTCGTTTAATTCAGTTTTAAAAAAGCCTTTATACCAAACCTCTTCTGTTACAACCTCCACAACGCTGTTGTAAAACGAGCTTACAATGTCTGCGTAGTTACCTAGTTCACCTGCAGGCTGGCTAACCCCCACCGGTGGGTGGCTTGGCGCTTGGTAAAACACGGTTTTACCCCCTGCCAAACCGGCGGCGTAACCGCCGGCAAGCCCGCCGGCAAAACTTGCAACAACTATAAAAAAAGCCAAAATGCCACTAATGCCCCTGCGTGCTGTACCCGGCACAATGGGCGCCGGCGGCTGTGGCACATATGTGGCGGCGGTTGGGCCTGCCACCCCTGCCGCACGGCCGGTATATTTATTTTGCCCAGGCTGGTTTTGCATTTGCATTGCAGCCCTGCCAACGTAGCTGTGGCCCACCGCCCCTGCTGGGGCGCCGGGCGTGTTAACCGCACTTTTTGCCGCGGTGCTTATTTTAGCTGTATTGCCTGCGCTACCTGCGCCTGTGCCAACAGCCGCACCTAACTTTTCTGTGTGTGCATTGTTTTGTGTTATAATACCCGCACCTGTAACGGGGCTTTGTGCCGCCCCGGCACCGCCGGCAACCTGCGGCGCGAGCCCCGTGGCATTTTGCGCCGCAGTGGCACCCGGCTCTGTTGGCGTGTTTTGCCCCGCCTTATAAAGCAGGTAGCCGCCCTCCGGTGTTCTCGCCACCGCCACTGTGCGGTGTGCACCTGTGCCCGGTTGCATCTGCGTCTCTCTCACCGGCAGCGGTTGTTTCGCTTCCCCTGTGGCAGCACTTACAGCTTGCGGCGTATCGCTTTTAAAGTTCAAAAAAGCCATGCCCTCCGCCCTGCCGCGGGCAATGGCATTTTGTGCCTGCTCAATTGCTTTAGCTTCCTGTTCACTTGTAAACAGCACTGTCTCTTTTTCGTTGGCAGTGCGTTCACCTTCATGGCTGCCTGGGTTCCATATGTTTTTATCCATACTGGCAAATCTCCTCTAGTACTGGCGCAAGGCTTTGCGCCGTGCAGCGTAGTCCGGCATAAGGCGGGCCATCTCCGCGTGGAAGCCGGGCCCGTGGTTTGGGTGCGCAAAATGCACAAGTTCGTGCAGTGCAACATATTCTTGCAACAGCAACGGTTTTGTGGCAAGGCGCGTATTTAACACAATTTTATTTTTGGCCGTGTGGCAAACGCCCCACCGGCTTTTCATTTTTTTTGCCTGCACCAACGGCATATTTTTTTTAAAATTTGCTACCAGCGGCAACAGGTTTTTAACAAGCTCTTCAAATTGCACTTGGCACTGGGCAGGCGCAATTTCAGGTGCCGCGCTTTCTTC
>JAVBRS010000024.1:0-7450 GCA_031547715.1 Oscillospiraceae bacterium | reverse complement strand
AGATAAATGCCGTTTTATATGTGCAGATGCCGCCGAAGCCGCAACCGAGCTTGCCAAAAACGGCCTATTGCCCAGCGTGGTTGTTGTAGACCCGCCCCGCAAAGGTTGCGATGAGCAAACACTTGCAGCCATTTTAACCATGATGCCTGAAAAAATTGTTATGGTGAGCTGCAACCCTGCCACCGCCGCCAGAGACTGCGCTTTTTTAACCGCCGGCGGGTACACTGTAAATGCCATACAGCCTGTAGACATGTTCCCTAAAACTAAACATGTGGAGTGTGTGGTGTTGATGACAAGGGCCAAATAATATAACGGTGAAAAAAATTTATATTATCAGAGGAAAGCTAATGAAAGATTTATCATTTCAAAGCATTTTGAATATGCAATATGAATTATGGTAAAAGAATAAAGCGACTTAGTCCCCACTTGAACCACAATATGCCCGAAACCATTTTTTGTGGATGATTGGTGAAATAGGTGAGGTTCTTGAGATAATTAAGAAATGTGAAGAAACCCGAATTATGGCTGACCAAAATGTAAAAGCAGCTTTCACGGAAGAACTTTGTGATGTGCTTATGTATTTCAATGACATATTGTTAAGATATAAAATTTTGCCTGAAGATATTGCTTTTGCATACGAAAAGAAACACGCAAAAAACATGAAACGTGAATATAAAACAGAAGAAAAAACCTTTGGCGACAACCTTTGAGTATAACCATTTTCTAAAGCGGGTAAATTTCAGCTGTAAAAAGATGTAGCCGGCTTACAAGCGGCCGCATAGGTTTGAATAAAACAGCCTCATTACTTCTATAACGCTGCCAAAACCAATGTATTACATAAAACTGCGAGGGCACAATGATAACATATAAAGAAATTGACAAAACCTTTTTTGCCGCATACGACAGCATTGAAATGCTTGTTAATGTTAACAGCACCTATATTTTAGAAAAGCAAAACGGCGGGCTTGGCGGTGTGCTTTTGCGTGAAACGCCCACCCAAAGCTATGTTAAAAGCCTTGGTAAATATGCCGTTGCCACAAATTATGCTAAAGAATTTAATATAGAAAACTGGGGGTTTATAATGGCGTTTGACGGCGCCGAGCCGGTTGCCGCCCTAACACTAGCCGCAAAAACCCCAGGGGTTAACATGCTAAACGGCCGTGAAGATTTGTGTGTTTTGTGGGACATTAGAGTAAAAGAAGCGTATAAGCGCAAAGGCATTGGGCAAGGGCTATTTAATACAGCTTTACAGTGGGCTAAAAAAAGGGGCTATGTACAGCTGAAAATTGAATGCCAGAATAACAATGTGCCCGCCTGCAAGTTTTACCACAAACAAGGGGCAGCCCTTGCCGGGTTTGATGAATACGCATACTATGCAGACAAAGAAATAAGCGGTGAAGTGCAGTTGACCTGGTATTTAAATTTATGAAATATTGTTTTTACCTTTGGCGCTATGTAAAATACAATTAAACAAAGGAAAGGGACAACCCATGAACAAAAGTGACTTTGTTAAAAAAATACTTGAAAATGACAGTGAGTTTATAGACGATGAAGATATAACAAAGTTAATTATTGATGAAAAGGTTTCCGAAAATATTGACGCAACCCACAAAGGCAACCTTACTGCCGGGGCAGCCTTAGCTGACAAAATTGCAGCCGTTGCCGGCAGCTGGGGTTTCATTGTTTCTTTTCTTGCCTGTCTAATTTTATGGATGGCGCTAAACATTTTAATGCTTGGCAATGCCTTTGACCCCTACCCTTTTATTTTGCTCAACCTTGTGCTTTCATGCATTGCCGCCATTCAGGCCCCCATTATTATGATGAGCCAAAACCGGCAAGAGCAAAAAGACCGCCTTAGGGCAGAGAACGATTACAAAGTGAACCTGAAAACGGAAATTATTATTGAAGACTTGTATAATAAAGTTAACCTGCTGCTTGAAAACCAAAAAAAATTAGAACATGACTTGAAAAAGCAATAACACACACGGACCTGCAAAACTAAACTGGTAAGGGCTATGCCTAACAAGTTAAATTTTAAGCTATACAGTTTAGCGCCCCTGCATTTTCATTGAAAATTTACGGAGGTAATTATGGAACTGACAACAAAAATACTAATTAACAAAAACAAAGAAGCCGCTTTCGAAGCATTTTGTGACCCCGATAATATTGGCAACTTTTGGTTTAGCAAATGCACTGCACGCTGGCAAGCCGGTGAAACTGTTTTTCTCAGCTACCCAGAAATGGGTATTTTTAATATAAGCGCCAAAATAATTGCGGCTACCCCCGGTGAAAAAATTGTGTTTACTTGGGGTGAAGGTGCAAGCGAGCGCACGGTAACAATAACCTTTACCACTGTAAAAAACGGCACAATTGTAGAAGTGCAGGAAGGGCCATGGCCGGACAATTTTAATTTTGAAGAGCTTTTAGGCACCAAAGAAGGGTGGACATTTGTATTGACCTGCCTTAAGGCTTGGCTTGAAAGCGGTGTTAATACGCTGCGCCTTGGCCTTTTTACGCAGCAGTAATTATACCGCTGTTTGCACCATGCTAATTTTATAATTGCTGAAAATACCGCTGTACATAGTATTTTCTCACACTGCAAACCCAGCTGCACTGCCGTGCAACAAAATTATAATTTATAATGTGAGGGTTACCTATGCAAGGCAACAAATTAATTACATACAAAACCTTTGACACCGCACTTACCGCAAAAGAATTTTTGGAGCTTGCCATGCAGGTGTGGCCAAGAGACTTTAACGAAGCTTACACCGCCGAGGCGTTGCAAAAAACCATAAACACCACCGCCTGGTGTATGGGGCAATTGGTTGGCTGCGTACGCGTGCTTAGCGACGGTTATTATTTTGGCAGCGTTACTGAAATTTTAGTGCTGCCGGCTTACCAAAAACAAGGTATTGGCAGAAGGCTTATGGAGCTTGCTTTTGAAACTTCACCCACTTCCCTCTTCTTCGGCGCACAGCCGGAGGCCGCAGGTTTTTATGAAGCCCTTGGGTATGAAAAATCTCTGCAATCTTTTTCAAAAGCAAAACCACGCAAAAAATAGCGGTATACACCCATTGCAATTAGGCCAATAGGGTACTTTTGTTAAAATTAGTTTAAACTTTTCTGCTGTTTAAATTTTATTTCAACTTCAAATTCCACCACAAAATAAAGCACTTGACAAACCTGTTAAATTTATTTACCATTAAATCACAATTTAAAATCCCTCATGGGGGAGTAGTTACCGTGCCCGGCACGGTTTTAGCTCAACATACATGGCCGCAATGCGGCTTGGGCTAGAATTAAAAAACCAGACTCATGTACTGCGCACGGCGTGGTATATGGGTTTTTTATTTTGTAAAACTAAATATATGGCCGCCCTACCGCCGAAAAAGAAGGAGTAAAAATGAACGGATTGTTTTACGACCAACCCAAAGAAGCTGTATTGGCAAATTTCAACAGCAACTTTGAAAACGGGTTGCCCCCTGAAGAAGCCGAAAGCAGAAGCCTAACTTACGGGAAGAACAAACTGCAAGAAGCAAAAAAAGCGGGGTTGTTGCAGCGTTTTTTTATACAGCTGAAAGACCCAATGCTTATTATTTTGATACTTGCCGCACTGGTTTCCGGTGTCACAGCCTATTTTTCAAATGAAGGATACGCAGACGTTATTATTATTTTGACGGTAGTTGTTTTAAACGCTGTTTTAGGCGTATTTCAAGAAAGCAAGGCGGAAGCTGCCATTGCTGCACTGCAGGAAATGGCAGCGGCAACCAGCCGCGTACACAGGGGCGGTGAAACAACTACAGTTAAAAGCGAAGACCTTGTGCCAGGTGACATTGTACTGCTGGAAGCCGGTGACACCGTGCCGGCAGACGGCCGCCTTTTAGAGGCTGCCACACTGCAAATTGAAGAAGCTGCCCTTACCGGTGAAAGCCTGCCCGTACAAAAAACAACTAGTGCCATTACCCTGCCTGAAGACGGCGCCGTGCCCCTTGGCGACCGCTTCAACATGGCGTACATGGGCAGCAATGTTGCATATGGGCGCGGCACACTGCTTGTTACTGCAACCGGCATGCAAACCGAGATGGGCAAAATTGCCACAGCGTTGACCGAAACGGCAGACGGCCAGACCCCATTGCAAAAAAAACTGGCACATTTAAGCAAAACTTTAAGCTTTATAGTTTTGGGCGTGTGTGCATTTATATTTGCATTTTCCCTTTGGCGTGCAGGCAACCTAAGCTTAACCACTGTACTTCACACGTTTATGGTGGCTGTAAGCCTTGCTGTTGCCGCCATACCTGAAGGGCTGGCAACGGTGGTAACACTTGTTCTTTCAGTTGGTGTTACCAATATGTCAAAGCGCGGGGCCATAATACGCAAGTTAACCGCCGTTGAAACGCTGGGCTGTGCAAGTATAATTTGCAGCGATAAAACCGGCACATTAACCCAAAATAAAATGACTGTAGTTGAAGTGTACACCGAAGATACCAAAGCATTGGCTGTTACCATGGCGCTATGCTGCGACTCTGCCCCGGGGCCCGGTGGTGAAGCCGTGGGTGAGCCCACAGAAAACGCCCTTGTGAACTATGCAACCGGTTTAAATTTGCATAAAAAAGAGCTTGAAGAAAAAAGCCCCCGCATATCTGAGGCGCCGTTTGACAGTATGCGCAAAATGATGAGCACCCTTCATGACAGCAACGAGGGGTATGTTCAATGTACAAAAGGTGCGCCGGATGAACTGTTAAAGCGCTGTACCCATTACCTTGCAGAAGACGGCGAGGTATTGCCCCTTACCACCGAAAAGCAGCAGGAAATTTTAAACGCCAACCGGCAGATGGCACAAAAAGCATTGCGTGTGCTTGGTGCCGCAATGCGCCGTTACAGTGCGCTGCCAAGAGACATTACCCCCGAAGACCTGGAACAAGACCTTGTTTTTGTGGGCCTTGCGGGCATTATGGACCCTGTGCGGGCAGAGGTAAAGGCCGCCATTGATGAATGCCGCACCGCCGGCATACGCCCAATTATGATAACCGGCGACCATAAAGACACGGCAACCAGCATTGCAACAAGCCTTGGCATTGTAGCCGGCGCCGATGAAGTGCTTACCGGGGCGCAGCTTAGCGCAATGAGTGATGAAGAGTTTGATAAGGTGTTTAAGCAGTACGGGGCCTATGCAAGGGTACAGCCGGAGCACAAGGTGCGCATTGTAAATGCATGGCGCAGCCACGGCTATATTACCGCCATGACCGGTGACGGTGTGAATGATGCACCCAGCATTAAAAGCGCAGATATTGGCGTTGGCATGGGCATTACAGGCACAGCTGTAACAAAAAATGTGGCCGATATGGTACTGGCGGATGACAATTTTGCCACAATTGTAAGCGCTGTTGAAGAAGGACGCCGCATTTACGACAACATTTTAAAAGCAATTCAATTTCTTCTTTCTTCAAATGCAAGTGAGGTGCTGGGCATTTTTATTGCAACCTTATTCGGCTTCGTTTTATTAGAGCCTGCCCACCTGCTTTTTATTAACCTGATAAGCGACTCTTTCCCTGCTTTGGCACTGGGCTTTGAAAAGGCAGCCCCTGACATTATGCACCGTAAACCGCGGGCAACCGAAGAGAGCATTTTTGCAAACGGCCTTGGTAAAAACGTAATTATACAAGGTGTTTTAATAACCGCAATAACCTTGGCAGCCTATTTTAGCGGCGTTTATTTTGAAACCGGTGCTATAAGCGCCGTGCAAAGCCACATAGGTGTGACAATGGCTTTTGTAACTTTAAGCCTTGCAGAGGTATTCCATAGCTTTAATATGCGCAGCCAAAAGGAGAGCATTTTTACAATGCCCGCAAACAATATTTATATTTGGGCGGCGGCGCTGTTTAGCATTGTGGTAATAGGTGCTGTTGTTTACCTGCCTTTCCTTGCCGCCGCATTTAGCCTTGTTCCTTTATCTGTTATTCAACTTGCCACCTGCGCAGGGCTGGCGTTTACAATTGTACCCGCCGTTGAAATTGCAAAGCTTTTTGCCCGGCGGGCAGCGCGCAAAAATAACGCCTGAACAACCCACTTTATGAAAGACACCGGCAAGCGTATCGACTGACGCCATATTTCCGACTTGGAAATTAAATGCCTGCTCCGGCACCGCGCTCTTTGCAGGTTAGTTACTTTATTGATTCAGGATATCTCGCCATCCCTTTTATTCCTGACATATTAAAAGCCTCCGGGCGTAGTTTTCACTCTACGCCCGGAGGCTTTTTTATTCATTGTCTTTTTTTCTAGGCGCTGCGCAGCCGACCTGTGCTTTTTTGCGCTATAATTTATTTTAGTACTTTAGCGTTTAAAAGCTTCCCCCCACTGGGGGAATTTTATGCCTTGTTCCGCAAAGGCATCCAGCACCTTTTCACGCAGTATAGTGGGCACCTTAACCGCATTGGCATTTTCAACCCAAACTTGTGTAGTATATGTAACCGCAAATTCACCAATATCAGCAACAAAAATGTTATGGGGCGGCTCATAAAGTATCTCGGGTATGGTGGCAATAACACCGTCAATAGCTGCGCGCACAGTTTTAGGTGCAACGCCGTGCTCCACCCGCACCTGCATCTCAACCCTGCGTGTTGTTGTTGCGGCATAGTTTACAATGTTGGCGTTAACAATGCTGTTGTTCGGCAAAAAAATAGTGCGCCCGTCTGCTGTGGCAAGTGTTGTGTGCACAAAGCCAATGCCATGTACGGTGCCGCTTTGGCCGGCAACCTCAATATATTGGTTAACAACAAAAGGCCTTGTGGTAAGCAGCACCAGCCCGCTGGTTACATTTGAAAGCAGCCCCTGAACCGAAAGCGATATAGCTAAACCAAACAAGCTTGCAAGTGCTAAAATAGAGGTTATTTCAATGCCCAGGCTGCCGGCAACCATTAAGGCTATAACAAAGTACAGCACTGCTTTTACGCCGGAATTTATAAAGCCGTGCAGGGTTTTATCAACCTTTGAGCCTTTTAAAAATCTTCCAGTTACATTTATAATAAGGCGTGCTGCTATAAACAGCACTGCAAACAGCACAGTGCTGGCTATTAGCTCCGGCATAGTAACACCCAAGCTAAATGAATCAAAAAGTTCAAAAGTATTTGCAATTGTTTCTTCCATAACTACCTCTTGTTATAACCTTAAATATGCAGCAGCATTTTGGCCACGCCAAAATAAACTAAAAGCGAAATTGCATCTACGATTGTTGTAATAAGCGGGCTTGCCATAACAGCCGGGTCAAACTTCATCTTTTTGGCAAGCAGAGGCAGCATACCGCCCACAATTTTGGCAAATAACACCGTAACACAAAGTGTTATACAAACAACACTTGCCACAGCTATTCCAACCTTGTCAAAATACATAAGCTTTAAAAAGTTTGCCGCCGCAAGGGTGGCACCGCAAAGTAACGCAACACCGCTCTCTTTCA
>JAVBRS010000139.1:0-5166 GCA_031547715.1 Oscillospiraceae bacterium | reverse complement strand
TGCCACCTGCGCGGAGAATATTACTTGCTACCCCATAGGCGGGTCTACATATGTGCAGTTACACTTGTATGCGCTAAACTTTTTGCGTAATAACGCTAAAGCCTTTCCGCCGGAATTTCCGGCGGTTTTTTATTTAAGTTATAGGGTGGGCAAACTTAAGGCAAATTTGCAGCACACTGCAAAACATACTTAAAGTAAATTAAAGCGCATAAAAACAGGCATAAACTTGCAATGTGCGCTGTTTAAACGGCAGGGGGAAGCTAAAAAGTTAATGTAGCCAGAAGGTTTTGGAATTTCTTTTCGCTTAAAATTTCATTTGTGATAAATTTACCGTTATAAAATAAGCTATAGGTGGTAAAAGGGGCGGGTGCGTTTTGCGCCGTTTTTGCGTCTTCAAATTTAACAAGTTGCAGTTGAATACCCATTTTTTCTGCAGTGCCTTTTATTAATGCGGTGCATTTTGAAGTATGGGGGCATTGGTCGGTGTAGTACAGCGCCATGCCGGTGGTATGCATGGGGGGCAATTTTACGCTTTGGTTAAAATGCGGTACCGGTACAGCTTTTAAAAATGGCAGGTACAACAGTTCATAATAGGGTGGTGTGGTGTCTGCCACAATAAACCCTTTATGTTTCAAATACCCCGGGTCTGAGAGAAAGGGCATTTTCTTTTTTGAGGAAAGTACGGTTAACCCTAATTTATTTTTTGCCTTTGCATCTTTGGCACAGGCGTTTAAAAGTGCATTTGCATAGCCGTGCCCTGCCAGCTGGCCGGAAACCCAAAAGCAATTAATGTGCATATACCCCGGTGCTGTTATTGGGCACCAGGCCGCCTCAGCCGGCATATACTCAATAAACGCCTTGCCACGGGCGTTAATTTGCCCGTCTGCAAAGCGGCTTTGCAGCCAAGCTTTTTTCGCAGGCATACAGGGCTCGCCCTTTTTTTCAGTAATGGCACAGCAAATGTGCTCGGTTGCCAGGTTTTTACTGTTCAATGTAATAATGTCCATACTTCCCCCGGTTGGTTAGTTTATAACATAATTATACCTTGTAAATATGACATGCAAGGGCATATTTAAACTTGGTACAGGGCAGCTGTTTTTGCCGCCAAAGTTGCCACTGCGCTGCGAAGGTTAGCGGGGCATTGTACGGTGGCAAAATGCCCAAAAGAAAGTAGGTAGCCGCAAAGCCAGTTGTCAAACGGGCGTGCAGCGCGCACTGAAAAGCTGCCGTTTTGCAGCGGTGTTATTTCATCAGCGGTAAATTCATCATATAGGCGGTGGGCAACTTCTTTTTCAAAAATAACATGAAACTGCAAAAGGTTTTCGCTGCCATTTGGTGCAGGTTCTTCGGGTGCTATTGCATTTGGCCAAAGGCAAATGCTTTTCGGCACTGTTTTTAAATTGCTTATGCGGTTTATTTTGTAGGTGCGGCCGGCCAAATTTGGCAGGGCTGCCCCTTGTAGGTACCATGCATTTTGTTTAAAAAGCAATTTTTGCGGGCAAACCTCTTTTTGGGTTGTTTTACCGTTTGCGCCAAAATATTTAAAGGTCAAAACGGTTTTTGCCAAAACGGCATTTTTTAACATTTCAAACTTTTTACCGTCTTCTTCGGTGTTGCCCCACCGGGTAAAGTCTATCTCCAGCCATTCCGGCCCGGTTTTTTGAAAGAGGAGCTGCAGTTTTTGCAAAGTGGGGGCGGCGCTGCCCTGCACCGCGGCAAGGTTTTGTACCGCCAATAGAATTTGTTCTTGTTCTGCGGCTGTGAGAACTGCATTGTTTAAAACATGCCCCTTTAAAAGGGAGATGCCGCCACCGCGCCCCGCTTTGGCATACAGCGGAATGCCGGCGGCACAAAGGGCATCTACATCGCGCATTATGGTGCGCGGTGAAACTTCAAAATATGCAGCCAGCCATTTTGCGGTCAGGGTTTTCTTTTCCGCCAAAAGGTACACCATTTCAAAAAGCCTGCTTACCTGCATATACATTCCCCTTTCAAGCCAGGGCACACCTGTATAATAAAGCATACCACAAAGATGACAAGTTTTGGCATATTTGAAAAATGGTGTGTGAAACACAGCGCAAAACTGTAAATGGAAACGGGTTTCACATAAAGGCTGAAATATTATAATTTCTAATTACAAGGTTGTATTATTGTGTAGTTATTAACCGGCAGCAAGTTCCGTGCCCGCTTACTTTAAGTGTGCTGCGCTACCTTTGGGCCACATTGGCCTATGGTGTTAATTTGAAAAAATGTACAGCGCCAAATAAAAATGGAACCCCTTTTGGCTGCTAAGCTTTGTAACGGTAATTGTAAAATTGTAAGCTGGGCTATATACGCTTACGCTTAGTACGGCAAATTTCAGGCCTGCAACACGTTGTAAGTTTTTATTTCACACGCCTTTTACCTGCAGGTGGTGCCAATAAAAAAACCCGGCAGGCCCGCAATTGCGGGCCTGCCGGGTTTAACAGGGCAAAGCGGGCTAAAATACTGTACAGCGCTCCGTGTTTTTAAACAGCGTCATCTTCCGGTTGGTCAAACTGGCTTTGGTAAAGTTCAGCGTAAAAGCCGTTTTTCAAAAGCAGCTCGTCGTGGGTGCCAATTTCAACTATATCGCCTTCACGCATAACCAAAATGCAGTCTGCATTTTTTATGGTGGAAAGGCGGTGGGCAATTATAAAGCTGGTGCGCCCTTCCATAAGGGTGTCCATGGCCTGTTGAATATGCACTTCTGTGCGTGTGTCAACAGAGCTTGTAGCTTCGTCAAGAATAAGAATTTGAGGGTCTGCCAAAATTGCACGGGCAATGGTTAAAAGCTGTTTTTGCCCCTGGCTTATGTTGGTTGCATCCTCGTTTAGCTCCATATTATATGCGCCGGGCAGGGTTTTAATAAACCTGTGGGCCTGGGCCGCCCACGCGGCCTCCTGCACCTCTTCGTCTGTGGCGCTTTGCTTTGCGTAACGTATATTGTCTGCAATGGTGGCGTTGTAAAGCCAGGTGTCTTGCAGTACCATGCCAAAAAGGCTGCGCAGGCCGCTACGGGTAAAGGTGCGTATGTCGTGCCCGTCTATGGAAATTGTGCCGCTGTCAATGTCGTAAAAGCGCATTAGCAACTTTACAATGGTTGTTTTACCGGCGCCGGTTGGCCCCACAATGGCAATTTTTTGGCCCGGCTGCACATGTGCTGAAAACCCGCGTATAACAGGTTCACCCGGTTTGTAGCCAAAACGCACATTTTCAAAGGTAACTTCGCCTTTAATGCCTTTAGTGGGCGTTGGGTTTTCAATATCTTTCGGCTCTTCTTCAACCTCTAAAAATTCAAACACACGCTCTGCTGCGGCGGCGGTTTGCTGCAGCACGTTAGATATATTTGCAACCTGGTTAATAGGCTGAGAAAAGTTGCGCACATATTGAATAAACGCCTGAATGTCGCCAAGGTTAATTTTGCCTGTTGCAACATAGTAGCCGCCCAAAACGCAAACTGCAACATAGCCAAGGTTGCCTATAAATTTTGTGAAAGGCATCATTAAAGTAGATAAAAACTGGCTGCGCCAAGCAGAGTCGTACAATTTATCGTTGAACCCGCCAAAAGTCTCTATGGCATTTTCCTCTTGGTTAAAGGCTTTAACAACAATATGCCCGGAGTACATCTCTTCAATCTGCCCGTTTACATGGCCAAGGTACTCCTGCTGGGTTTTAAAGTGCTTCTGCGAGCGTTTTACAACAAATTGCACCACCAAAACAGACGCCGGTATTATGAGAAGGGCTATGCATGTCATCTGCCAACTTATGCTTATCATCATGGCTAGCACGCCAATAAGTGTTGCTATAGATGATATAATCTCCGTTACACTGTCATTTAAAGAGCGTGTAACCGTTGAGACATCATTGGTGACACGGCTTAAAATTTCACCGTGGGTTGTGGTGTCGAAAAATTTTAAAGGTATGCGGTTAATTTTCTCGGAAATTTCCTCGCGCATGGTGTAGGTCATCTTATTGTTTACGCCGGTCATTATATAAGTTTGAATATATTTTAGCACAGAGGAAGCGAAGTATAACCCGGCCAGGAAAATTAGTATTTCCGCTATATAAGCAAAGTCTATACCGCCGGTGCCAAGTGCCATGCGCATTGCACCGCCAGCAAGCTCTGTGGTTGCATTGCCCATTATTTTTGGGCCGAAGATGCTGAAGACGGTGCTGAGAATGGAAAACAGTGAAACGAGAATTAAGGAAAATTTGTACCTGCCGATATACCGCAAAAGTTTTGCCATGGTGCCTTTGAAGTTTTTTGGCTTTTCCCCGGGCATAAACTGGCCCATGGGGCCGCCCGGCCTGCCGCCGTTACGGCCGCCGCCACGCATGGGGTTTTGCCCGGGGCGGGTGTTGTTTGTTCGCTGGTCACTCATGCCAATTCCTCCTTCGAAAGCTGTGAAAGCGCTATTTCCTGGTATGCGGCACAGCTTTCCATAAGTTCTTTATGGGTGCCGTTGCCAACTATGCGTCCGTTTTCCAGCACTATAATTTTATCGGCCCCCATTATGGTGTTAATGCGCTGCGCCACAATGAATTGAATGGCGCCGGCAGCTGCCTCGTTAAGGGCTTTTCGCAGCGCTGCATCTGTTTTAAAGTCAAGTGCGGAAAAACTGTCGTCAAATATATAAATTGGGGCGTTTGTCATAAGCGCGCGGGCAATTGACAGGCGTTGCCGCTGCCCGCCTGAGACACTGGTGCCGCCTTGGGCAACCTCTGTTTCGTACGCGGCGGGTAAGGCCTCAATAAATTTTTTGGCCTGTGCGGTGGCGGCGGCGCTTGCCATTTCCTCTTCGGTGGCATCACTTTTGCCAAATGTTAAGTTGCTTGCAATAGTGCCGCTGAAGAGCACCCCCTTTTGCGGAACGTAGCCAATGCGTGAACGCAGGTCTTTCTGCCGGTACTGGCGTATGTCTACACCCTCAAGGGTAATGCTGCCCTCCTTAACGTCATAATAGCGGGGTAGAAGGTTTTCAAGTGCGGTTTTACCTGCGCCGGTGGCACCTATAAAAGCCACCTTTTCACCCGGTTTTGCAGTGAAAGAAATGCCGGTTAAAGCATTTTCTTCAGCGCCGGGGTACGGGAAACTTACATTGTTAAAAGCAATGCCGCTGCGTAAAACGGCCGGCGCTTCCACCG
>JAVBRS010000122.1:0-5068 GCA_031547715.1 Oscillospiraceae bacterium | reverse complement strand
AACTCATATTGCTGGCAAATTCGCACATTTCAAGACCAACTTTACATCGGCTCATGGGACTCGGCAATTCTTGCTTACAGCATAATAAAAAATATGGTTGCCAACCGTAGTGAAAACGGCAACGGCCCCGCTGAACAGGATTTTTCATTGGAAAATGTCTTGGAAATGTTTTCTTCATTGCCAATCAATTTGCATTCAGAATACAATGTTTTCCGCTGGCTTCGCGCGTTGGTAAGTTCTATTCCGCTTTACCCAAAAAACTTTGGGTTTGATTTTTGGGTGAGCGAAAACGGCGTACAGTTTGAACCTGTTTCTAAAACCGGCTTCCAAAACGCCTATAACTATGGGCTACGCACCGCGGTAGTAACAGAAAACGGGAAGCGTTTATTCCTTGGCACAGCAAATCCATATCAAGGCTGTGAAGTGTGGGAGATTAGCGATAATCGGTAACCCGCTTTACCTTCTAATATAAACTGAAAAGAACAGGGTAGCGTGAACATTAATGCACGCTACCCTGTTCTTTTCCTCAACATTCATTTTATACCTGCAATAACCCATATTTTGCAGGTTGTTCGGCCGGCCTTATATCTTCAATACAACGTAATACATGTAAAGCTTGTACAACATTTCAATTTTGCCCTTATATTAATACATTTGCTGCATTAAAACATGGTGCAGGGCTAATATAACTTTCGCCGGCATTTCACTTTTAACAGCGTTAAATTAATGCCTTGCGTCCCCGCTTACTCCGCCAATTCGTCCAATGTGGCACCGCTAATGCGGTACACGGTCCAATCCTCCATAGCCTCTGCCCCAAGGCTTTTATAAAAAGCAATGCTGTCTTTGTTCCAGTCAAGGCACCACCACTCAAGGCGGCCGCAGCCACGCTTTTTTGCCGTTGCGGCAAGTGCTTTAAGCATAGCTATGCCAACACCCTTGCCGCGGGCAGCAGGGCTTACATACAAATCCTCAAGGTATATGCCCGCCCTGCCGAGGAAGGTTGAAAAATTATGAAAGAACAAGGCAAACGCTACTGGTGTGCCGGCCATTTCACCAATAATAACCTCCGCCTTTTCTTTGTCAAACAGCCAGCTTTCAAGCAGCTCTTCAGTGGCAACCACTTCACTGCGCAGCCGTTCATATTCTGCAAGTTCACATATAAACCGGTATATAAGCGGTACATCACCCCTTGTTGCGGGGCGTATTGTTAAAGCTTTTACGTCCTGGTTATTTCTTTCCATTTTTTACACCTTTCACAATTAGCTTTTGCGTGGTAGCGTAAAAACTATTATATCACAGCCCGGCCGCGGCGGTAAAACCGGTGTTTTGTATTTTTGCCTGCGGTTGTAAAAAAGGCGGCGGTGCCAGCTAAACGCATTTAACTTACACATTTTCTGTGTTACAATAACTTTACCGAAATTTAATGCGGGGGTAACTATGGCTAAATATGAACGCAACTTCACCGGTAATTTTGAAAATGTGCTGGCGGAAATTGAAAATGGAATTTTGAATGCCAGCATGTCTGCAACGCTTGAGGACGGCAGCGACATTGAAATTGACGGCGCAAAGTGCGCCGTGCGTGTATTTGAGCGTTACAGCATGGCCGGCTCTAACCGGGTTAGCCTTAATGTGACATTGCTTGCCTTTGGCGGAAGGCTTGTTTTAAGCGCCATTACCGCCGGCGGCAGCCAGGCTGTGTTTTTCAAAGTAAACACATTTGGCGAGGAGGCCTTTTTGCAAACCCTTGTAAACATTGTTGAAAGTTTTTAAGCAGCACATAACATTTAGAAAGAAGGTAAAGCGCTATGAAACCTAAAAGTAGCCCACCACGTGAATACCCTGACTGGCACCGTTTAGTGGCGCCCCGCTTCAGGGAAGAAGTTTACAACAGCTGCGCCGACTGGCAGTTTTGCTTTAACACCGACTGGGAAAGTTTTTTAATATATGCGGTAATTTTACACAATAAAGATTACACCGTGAAAGGCGGCATGCCCCACTGGCTTGAAGCATACATTACCCGCTGCGAAGTTGAACCCTTTGATTTCGGCGGCAAAGACATTACCATAACCTTTGTGAAGCCCGGCTGGGTAGAAAACACCCTTGTGTTTTACCTGCAAGACCACACCACCGCAAATGGCCTTGTTTACAACATGGCCAGCATTATAAAACCAAGTGAAGAATTTTTAACAGGCCGCCCTGCCCCCGGCCGCGCCGCCTGCCCCCAAAGCGTGTGGGAGCCTTGTATTGTGCGCCACATGGAGCGCATTAAAAACCAAACCGACTGGAACCCGGGCCTAGTAAAATTGCTTAACTTATACAGTAAAGGTTAAGGCTTAAATAGCTTTGGCACTTTAGTACCACCGGTTGGCCTAGGTTAAGGCTTTATTCAGGCAATAATAAGCATTGCCTATATTTTATATATAGCAAAACCCCAAGGTGTTAAACCTTGGGGTTTTTTAAATGGCCACACCTTTAAAATTTACTTTATTAAGGGTACAAAAAAGCAATGCGCTTATATTTGTACAGCAGGCACGGCAGGTCGCGCATTGGGGGTTCACCTGTTAAATTGCCGGCCATAAGTTCTTTGGCACCCTCCAGCAGCTCGTACAAAATGCTGCAATCCACATTAATCGGGCCGTGGCACGGCAATATTGTTTCAAACGCTCCGCTCTCATAAAGGGCTATAAGCTTTTTAGTGCTCGCTTCAAAGGCGGGCATGTTGCGCCCCGGGCCGAACATGTAAATTGGTGCACAACCGGCACTGTCGCCTGTAAGCAGCAGCTTATTTGCCCTGTCTAAAAGGGCTATACTGCCCGGCGTATGCCCCGGAATGTGAATAACTTCAAAGCGGCGTGTCCCAAGGTCAAGTATGTCCCCCTCCCAGATTGGCAGTGTTTCCAGCAGGGGGCCGGCGGCTTTATTTTTATAATAATCAAACTCTGCGGGGTGCATAAACGTTTTTTTAAACTGGGCACCACAGCCTAAATGGTCGCCGTCTGCATGGGTGTTAACCACAAAAATGGGTTTGTTTGTCAGGGTTTCACAGGTCTCTTTTAAATCTCCTTTGCCAAAGCCAGTGTCCACCAGCATGGCTGTATTTTCCCCTTCAAATAAAAAGCACCGCACCCCGTCTTCATCCAGCGCAAAAGCACCTTCGCCAAGCGGTGTAATGCCGTATTTAAAAGTTTGCATGGCTGCTCCCCTTTCTATTGCTAAAGTTGCTTAAAGTATACTTTCACAGGTGAATTTTGTAAACAATGCACATCTTACAATATATTTCAAGTTGCAATTAAGCGTTATGCAGGCACATACTCCTCTTCACAATTAAATAAGTTACAGGTGCTGTTTATTTTAAATGCAATTCCCATTCTTCAACAGTGTTTAAGTACCAATCAGATACGCTTTTCAAAAGTTCCTGGTTCGGCTCAGTTGCATCTGCAATGCCCGCCACTAAATAACCCGCTTTTCTGGCCGTGGCCGCAGCAGCAGCGGAGTCTTCAAACACCGCCGTATTTTCTACGCTTGTGCCAATGGCAGCAAGGGCCTTGTGGTAAACAGCGGGGCTGCTGCTTTTATGGGCAGTGCCCTCAATGTCTTCAGTTGAGAAAACCCCTTCAAACATACTAAGTACCCCTGTGTGGCCAAGGCCTAAAACAGCGGCTTTTTTAGGGCTGGCGGTGGCCACCGCCATGGGTATACCATTTCCTTTAAAATGCTGCAAAAGCTCCTGCACCCCCGGGCGCAGCTGCACCTCCTGCGCATAATAAACATCTATAACTTCATATATTTGGTCCTTCAACTCAAGCCAGGTCAGTGGCAGGTTGAAGCGGTTTATCATAAGTTCCAGCGCCTCTTGAAAGCCCACTGTGGCCATGAACTCATCAGTAAATTCTTTGCTCACACTTAGGCCCCGCTTGTTTAAATAGTACGCCGGAAATTCGCGCCACATACCCATACTGTCCAGCAGGGTACCGTCCATGTCAAAAATTGCACCTTTTATCTTCATTCAATTCTCCTTTTACAGGGTCTAAATTTTTGTGCCGCCAAGCGCCGCTTTTGTTTGTGCCGCTTTAATCCATATTTTTTCCTTGCCGGGTTTCACTGTTTTGCAAAAGCAAATTTGCCTGTGCTTTTACCTTGCCGCTTAGCACACTGTAATTTTCAGTTGCGGGCTCGCTTTTTGCCAAAACTTATGCGTGTGCCGGCAGCCCTAAAAACACAACTTTTTGCATTCAAACACTGCGCCGCAAGGCGGCACAGCTGCCGGGCATGCAAAATTTAAAAAAGTGCATGTTTAAAGTATTAAAAGATTTTACCTTTTATTTTTAAACTCTCTCAACCCCTATTGTAACGGTTTCGCCGTTTATATCCCATTCTTTTAAAAAGCCTTTAGCCTTGCCGGTTGTAATGCTTTTTGCAAGCACGTCGGTTTTAATTTCCTCTTCATTGTTTGCAACGGCAACTTCCACCTTTTCGCTGCCGGCAATATAAAAGGCAATGTTGTCCATAACTTCAAACCCGGCTTCTTTGCGCATTGTTTGCACCTTGCTTATAACTTCCCGCAAAATGCCTTCTTCAATAAGCTCTTCACTGAGCTCGGTGTCAAGCGCAACCATACGCGCGCCTTCGCTCATGGTAAAGTAGCCGGTTTTCTGCTGCACTTCAATAAGCAGGTCCTCTTCACTAAGGGTAATTTCGCCGCCAGCCAAGGGCAAATTCAACCTGCCGGTTTTATTCAATTGCTCTTTTGCGGCACTGCCGTCAAGCCCTGCAAGGGCCTGCCTTATTTCATTAAGTTGTTTGCCGTACCGTGGGCCAAGTGTTTTAAGCTGCGGTTTGAATGTGTAGGTTATAAACCCGGCTTCATCGCTAATCTCGGTAACCTCTTTAACGTTTAACTCGTCTTTAACAATGTCAATAAAAGCCGGTGCAAGGGTGGCCGCCGTGCGCACGTACATGGTTTTTAACGGCTGCCTGTTTTTAATGTTGGCGCCGCTGCGGGCAGCACGGCCAAGCACAACTACAGCAAGCACCTCTTCCATTGCGGTTTCAAGGGCTTTGTCTATGC
>JAVBRS010000121.1:0-10462 GCA_031547715.1 Oscillospiraceae bacterium | reverse complement strand
GGCGGCATTTTATTTCGTGGTATTTTAGCATGCCTAAACGTGTGTAAAGGCAGCCTTTTAAAGATAATACTCGTTCGCCTTTGGGGCAGCATAGTTTGCCAGCATATATTCACATGTGCGCAAAGCAAATTCCTCCGGTAGGCGGCGTGCAGCTTCAGGGCATATATACACACAGCGCATACATAAAATACAGCCTTTTTCGGTGGTGCCGGGGCTGTTTTGCGGTATGGCACCCACCGGGCATTTTGCGGCGCAAAGGCCGCAAGCTGTGCAGGCATCACCTGTTTGTGGCTGTGCTTTAGGCATGGGCAAAGTGCGGTATGGCCGCTGGCCGGGCAAGGTGCTTTCAAGTGTAGGCCTGCCGGTGGCAAGTTTTAAAAGCACTGCATTTGCAAAGGCGGCGGCCCCGGCAAAATCTTGCTTGCTGGGGCGGCCCGCCGCAATGGCAGGCACAAGGGTGTGGCGGGCAATAAATGCACCTGCGGCCACCAGGCTAAAACCGTGGCCCTCAAGCGTATCCGCTATTTCCACAAGGGCATCATCGTAATTCCGGTTGCCGTACACCACAAGGGCAATGGTTTTTGCACCGCCGCCATTTAACTTTTGCAAGGCTGAAGTGGCAGGTGCAGCCAACCGCCCCATAAAAACAGGGCAAGCTACCAAAACAGTGGTGTTTTTATTAAAAGCAGGCGGTTCAAAACATGGGTCGGTAAGGTCGTACTCTTGCACTTCTGCCGCCAGCGCGCCGGCCAGTGCCCGGGCAAGCGCAAGTGTGCCGCCGGTAAAGCTGCAGTGCAGTAGAATAAGGTTTCCAATCATCGCCTTCCCCTTCCCGGTAAGGGCACCGCACGGTAGCCAAAAGCGAACATGTAATTTGATTTACGCCATTTCGGCTGCAACCTTGTCAAGCATATCGCGTATAGGCAGGTTATATGGGCAGCGCCCTTCGCATATACCACACTTTATGCAGTCTTTCGCGGTGGTGCCCATGCCCCAATAGCGTTCTTTCGCCCAACCTTCAAGGCCGTAGTGGCGCAGGTAGTTAACAAACAAAAAGTTAGAGGGTATATTTATACCCTGCGGGCAGGGCAGGCAGTAACCGCAACGGCGGCAAAAATTTTGGCCAAGGTCGTCTGCAATTTTTTTGCAGGCTGCCACGTCTTCGGCGGTCATTGGGCCGGCGTCTGCTACAGCGGCATTTTGGTAAACTTCATCCACGTTGCCCATGCCGGGTATGGCAACGGTGCAATTTTCATTGGCAAGTATGTATTTTAGCGCAAGGGTGGCATCTTCAAGGTTGCCGCCTGCCATTGGCTTCATGGCAATAAAACCAATGTTTTTCGCCTTTGCCTTTGCCATTAATTCAAGGCCTTGGCTTTCAACAATGTTAAAGGGGAACATAATGGTTTCAATTTTATCATCAAATTCGGTAACAAGGCGCTCAAAGGCCTCCAGCCCGTGGGCGGTGGCGCCAATGTGGCCAATTTTCCCCTCGCTTCTCGCCTCATCCAGGGCGCGGTAGGCGCCGGCGCTAGAAAAACAAAGGTCAAATTCTTCATCTGTTTTAATGTTGTGCAGCTGGTAAAGGTCTATGTAATTTGTGCCAAGGTTTTTAAGGCTTGTTTCAATATCTGCCTTCATGCCTTCATAGCCGCGGGCCATGCTTTTGGTGGCAATAATAAACTTGTCACGCCGGCCGGCCAGTGCTTTGCCCAAATACTCTTCGGAAACAGTGTACCCGCGGGCGGTGTCTATAAAATTTATGCCCTTTTCTTCACAAGCGTCAATAACCCGCAAAGTTTCAGCTGCGTCTGTGCGCTGTATGGGTATGCCACCAAAGCCAATTACAGAGATATTTAAGCCGGTTTTGCCAAGAATAGTGTACTTCATATTCTTACCCCTTTACCTTTTACAATTAACAATATATGCGCTGCTTGCAAAGCGCTATTTTCAGTATAGCGGCAACAAAAAAGTTTGTAAAGAAAAGACTTTAGTGATATGCTGTAAAAAAACTGAAAGAGGTGCAAAATGGAAAAACGAATTATAGGCCTTATTGGCGGCACAGCCTGGCCGTCAACGGTTGAATACTATAAAGTTATAAATGAAATGAGCAATAAAGTGCTTGGCGGTGAAGCCACGGTGGAAAGCCTGATTTACTCTGTTAACCTGCCGGACTACCTTGCCATTGCCATGCGTGGCGACATTGCCACCTTGGCAGATTGGTATGAAACTGCGGCAAACCGCCTTATTGCCGGCGGCGCAGGGTTAATTGAAATTTGCTCTAACACAATGCACCTTGCCTTTGACGAAGTTGAAAAGCGCATATCTGTGCCTATGGTACATATTATTGACGCAACCGCCGAAAAAGCCAAAAGCATGGGCATTAAAAAACTTGGGCTTTTGGCCACCAACGTAACAATGAGGGGCACATTTTACCAAACCCGCCTGCTGGAGCGGCACGGCATTGAAACGGTTGTGCCGGACGAAGAATATTTTGATGAAATAATGCGTGTAATACAGCGGGAACTTACATTTTACGAAGTGAAAGATACTTCTCGCGAATACTACCTGAAAGCGTGTGAAAACCTGCGCTCAAAAGGGGCCGAGGGTGTTATTTTAGGCTGCACCGAAATACCCATTTTGCTAAAACAAGAGCACACCGACCTGCCACTGTTTGACACCACAACGCTGCACGCCCAAAAAGCTGTAGAGTGGGCACTGGGCCGCACCCTTTAGAGGGTGCAGATAACAACAAATCACCGAAGCGACACCACCCTTTGGTGCCGGGCCGCACACTTTGAAGGTGTAGAAGGCGAAGTGCAGCGGGAAATTTCTAATTTTTTTCGCCTGCAATTTATGGCCTACTGTTAAAGTTTTTTAAGCGAAACAAACTTTGAATTTTTGGTTTGGGCGCAGGTGTAAAACATTAAAATGCAAAAGGCCTTTTGGCGAACATTAGCATATATGTTGCCCGGCTTTGCCAAAGCATAAATGTTTGTAGCCGCCCACCACTGCAATACACAACAAAAAGGTAATGCTAATTATATGATTAAAACCAACACGTTGCGAAGCAAGGCTTTTACCGCTGTTTTTATTTTGCTGTTTGCCGTGCTTTTGGCCACCCCTTTTTTTGAGATTCCAGCCAGCTACGAGCTGTATAACCCTACTGCCCCTTGGGCGCTTTTATTGGCACACGCCGGGGTGCCGTTTATATTTTTGCCAATTTTGCTGGCCTTTTTGCTGGCGTATAAAAAAGGTGGCGCAGCTGCACTGCCCGCCATACGCAAAGGGGCCATAACCTTATTTTTGTATTATGTATTTGAGCTTTGTACCGTTTACCCGTTAAAGGTTTTGTGGGGCAGGGCCCGGTTTTTTGAATTGTTGGCGGCGGGGGGTGCAAGCGGTAGCGTTACAGGTGTAGGCCTTGCAGGGTATAGCCCGTGGTACCTGCCACAGTTTTTTGCGGGGGGCTCTTCATTTCCAAGTGGGCATACTGCCTTTGTGTTTGGCGGCCTTACCCTTTTTTGCTTTGCCGTTTATTTGGGCAAGGGTAAACTGCCGGCCCTTATTTATAGCTGGGGTTATGTACTGCTTATGGCTTTTAGCCGTGTGGTTTTGGGCCGCCACTATGTTAGCGACGTAGTTGCAGCAATGCTTATTGGCCTTTGCTGCCTTGAGGCCGCATACAGTTTTACACCGGCGGTGGCCGCCCGCCTTGGAGGGCAGGCAAAAAATAAAACAGCTGCAGAAGAAGGTAAAACAGAACTGCCCGTACCCTAGTGCTTAATAACGACAAGGGCAAAAATGGCACTAAAAAGCTGCCTTATGGCAGCTGGCAAAAACTTTTAAAGGCTGCCGCATTTTGCGGCAGCCTTTAATGTGCTTTTGGCGTTTATTTACCCTGTGGTTTGCGCAGCATTGAAATATGCGGCACATTTGTGCCGGGGATAACCCCTTCAAACATAACTTCAAAGCCAAAACGCTTATAAATTTCTTTGTTTTTCTGGGTTTGTGTATCCAGGTAAACATAATCGCCATTGGCGTCAAAAATAGCCAGCTGGTCACGCAAAAGGGCACTGCCAAGCCCCTTGCCCTGCATTTCCGGCTTTACAACAATTGGGGCAAGGTGGTAGTGGGGCATGGGTGCAAACTTTGCCTCCATTTCAGAGGATAATTTAACAAACATGCCAAAGCGCTGCTGTACGCTAGGGCCTGCTGCTTGCATAGCTGCAAAGCCGCCAAGCTCCTGCATATCTTGCGGGGTAATGCTAACGCCGGGGGCAAGCCAAATGGCATACCCGTTGCCGTCTTCGGTAACGCGCACAGCGCCGTTTTTGTACCCGAATTTTAAGCGGAAGCCCAAAAAATCATGGGTAAATTTTTTGCGGGTTTCATCGTCAACCTCTTCGCACACAAAACGGTAAACGGCGTTGTCGTCATAGCAGCGGGCCACTATTTCATTCAGGGCCTCAAACTGGTCTTCCTGCATAGGTAAAATTTTCATAAGTAAACTCCTTTAACGCTTTTGGTACAGGTGCTTTACCTGTTGTAGTTCAATGGTAACATTTGAATACTACAACAACAAGTAGGCACTTTTGAAAGCTTAAAGCACGTAAACGTGCTAAAGTTACATTTTTGTGCGTACCCGCCGGGTTAATGAAATGAACACATAGCTGCACAGGGTAAATAAAAACCGAGCACCCAAAAGCGCAAGATTTTGCACAGAAAGTTGGCACCAAAATTTTTTATTTGTTTTGTATGGGAGCCTGTAAAAGTTTTGAAATACAAAAAAGGCCAAAAGAAACTCACTTTTCTTCGGCCTTTTTTATTATTTTACCGCTTTTTTAGCGGGCTGTATTTTCTTTATTTATTTTTAATTCCCGCAGGTGTAATGCAGCATCTTCGCATATATAGCTGCAAAAATAACCTCGCCTGTCTATATAATTAAAATAATTGTACCCGGTTAAATTAAGCGTTTTTAGCAAGGTAGGGGCAAAAGCCTGGTAGGGGTTTGTGCGCGCCATGGGGCTGCGGGCCAGGCGGCCGCCCTTGCAGGGCAGGGTAAACCCGCCACCGCCGCTGAAATTAACAACAACCTCTTGCAAAGTAAAATTTATTGAATCAATTTTCGCACCTGCGGCAAGGGCTGTTTTGGTATTGGCAACCACCTTTGCAACAAGGCCTTTTATGGCGCGGCGCTGCCACAGGTGCAGCCCCAGGCTTAAAACAGAAAGGAAAAGAAAAAGTTGCCAAAGTTGCATATGCCACCAACCTGTTAGCAGAATTATTGTGTTTTACAAAAGGTAACAAGGGTGTGTTTGGGCTGGCGAACGGCAGGAAAAAGGGCAAGGCAGCGTGGCGCCAAGTTACAGGTGAAACAAAACCCTTTATAGAAAGCTTGAAATAGCTGCAAAAGGTTTATAAAAGCACTAAAAGAAAAGGTCTTTGCTGGGGTAAACGGGGTCGCAGGTGAGGTTTATACCAAGTTTGCGTATTGTGCCCTCATCGCCGCTGTGCAGCATTTGGGTGGTGTGCATTTCGCAGCCGCGCAGTGTGGGCAGCTGCTCCAGCGCAAGGGCGGCAGTGGGGCTGAAAGAAGCTGAGATAGCCAGTGCCGAAAGCACATCGTCAAGCTTCAACACGGCAGAGCGGCTGCCGAGTATATTTATTTTAAGGCGCAACATTGGCTCCAGTGCCATGGCGGATATAAGCAAAAGGTCGTCTGCAAGGCCTGCGAGCGCTTTAATGGCGTTCATCACGCAAGAGGCGCTGGCGCTCATTATATCGGTGGCACGGCCGGTTACAAACCTGCCGTCCGGCAGCTCAATAGCGGCTGCCGCAGCGCCCCTTTGTGCACTTTTTTCCCTTGCGGGCAGCACGCATGGCCTGTCCTCAAGCTCAAGTGAAAGCTGGGTCATTATCAGGCGCAGTTTATCCACAACGGCATTTTCAATTTTGCCCTGGCGCAAATCACACAGGGCTTTGAAGTACCTGCGTATAACTTCCTGTTCTGCTGCGCTGCAACAAAGTGCTTCATCGGTAATGGCGTAGCCAACCATGTTAACGCCCATGTCTGTCGGGCTGTTGTAACAATTTTCCTCCATAATGCGCTGCAAAATTGCCCGCACAATAGGAAAGGCGTCAATGTCTCTGTTGTAGTTTACAGTGGAGGTGCCATAGGCTTCCAGGTGGAAAGAATCTATTAAATTCACATCCATTAAGTCTGCCGTGGCGGCTTCATAGGCAAGGTTAATGGGGTGTTTCAAAGGTATATTCCAAATAGGGAAGGTTTCAAACTTGGCGTAACCTGCCTTTTCGCCGCGTTTGTGGGCGTGGTAAACCTGCGAGAGGCAGGTCGCCAGCTTGCCGGAGCCGGGCCCCGGTGCAGTTACAACTACAAGCGGGCGGGTTGTTTCAATGTATGCGTTTTTACCGTAGCCGTCGTCGCTAACAATGTGGGCAATGTCGTTTGGGTAGCCGGCTATCTGCTGGTGCATATATGTTTTAACCCCGCGGCCGGTAAGCTTTGCGGCAAAACTGTCTGCCGCAGGCTGGCCTGCATAACGGGTAATTACAACGCCGCTAACCAAAATGTCAAGGGCGGTTATGTCATCAATAAGGCGCAGGGTGTCCATATCGTATGAAATGCCAAGGTCTGCACGTATTTTGGTTTTCTCTATATCAAATGCAGAGACGCAGATAATAACCTCAACGTCTTCACGCATATCTCGCAGCAACTGCATTTTAGCACCTTCAGGGTAGCCGGGCAGCACACGCGCCGCATGGTAGTCATCAAAAAGTTTGCCGCCAAACTGGTTAATGCGCTCTTCAATGCAGCCTTTTTGCAGTTTTTGGTACAGTGCTTCATCAAACCCTTTTTGCATATGTTGCCCCCCACCCTATTATGCGCACGGAATGCGCAAAATGAAATTATAAATAAAAGAATAGCACCAAAACAGGCGGGGTACAACATAAAAAGGCTTTTTTAGCCCGCCAAGAATTAAGGTGTTTTTTCAGCATTTTTTAGGCAAAATTTCGCAAAAAAGGCCTGCGCAAAATGGCAGTTATATGTTATACTAGTAATTACCCCCATTTTAAAACAACAAAGCCAGGCTTGTTGCTGCTGTTATTTTGCCCACATTTACGGGCTAAATTGCAGCAGGTGCCTGGCTTTTTTATGTTTAGTTTTAGCTGGGCAATTGTTTGCCGCAACGGTTGCAAAAAACAAAACCGCTTTGCACGGCTGCGCCGCAATATGGGCAAAAGCTATCGGCATTTTCAGCATTTGTGTGCTCTAAAGGTTCACCGTTCAAACCGCCGCTGAACTTTTTATTTAAAGGGTCAGGTTCTTCCCAGCTGTCGGTTATATCAAAACTGGAGTACCGGTTTTGCCCGGTGGCATTTTTATAGTAAAAAAACGCCTGTGCAAGGGCAATAATTATGAATACCAGCCCAAACAGCGGGAAAAAGAAAGGTGCGCCCATTGTAAGCGTGCCAAATGTCCATATAATACCGAAAACAGCGGCACCTATTGAGCCTGCCATGTTCATGAAAGAGGGGCCGCGGCCGGGTTTTACACTTTTCATTCCATTCTCCTTTTAACAGTTGTAACGGTACTTTAAATTTTTTTGCATGTATTTTAAGTATACCACAAATTTAGCAGTTTGCAGGTTAAAATAAGGTTAAAGTATGGCGTTACCACGGTGGTATGGTGCTTTTAATTTTCTGGTTTAACAATAAAAAGCCCCCGGTAAACCGGGGGCTTTTTCAGCTTAAAACATTGGGCAAAATTTAATTAGTTGCCGGAAACCATTTCCAGTGCAGCACGTGCGCTGTCATAGTCGGCATCGGTTGCCAAGGCATAGCCGGTGTGGCTGTATACATTGAAGATTGCAGCGCCTTCTTCGGTTGCAATAATATTGATGAAAGCAGTCTGGAGAGCTTCAATGAAAGCCGGGTCGTATTTGCCGCTGTTCCTGGAGATAGAAACTGTGTCGTTGTAGATACCCTCTGTTACGCCGATAACAGCCAGTTCGTCCCAGATGGGCTCTTCACGGCCCATGCCGGTTTTGCCGGTTGCATCCTGCTCGGTGGTGGGCAGAATCCAGGCGTCTTCGTAGTCATTGCGGCCGTCTGCGTAGCAAACAATAATGTCTGCCTGGCCGGCTGCTGCATAGGAGAAAGCGGTGCCGTAGCCACTGTCAAGGGAAACTACATTGGCTAAATCCTGCAGGGTTTTGCCTTCGTAGTTCTGCATAAGCCACATGGAGGGGTAAATGTAACCGGCGGAAGAAGATGTTTTCTGAACGGCCCAAACTGCGCCGTTTAAATCTTCCCATGTAAGGGCTTCGCCGTTGTTTACCTTTTCAGCCAGCATCTGGCCATACTCTGTGGGTGCGGCGTAAATTAATGAACGGTAGTATGTAACCTGTGGGCCGTCCTTCAGGGTTTTGTTGGCAACGCCGTTCCATGTTGCAGGGTCGGTGCTGTCGTTGCTGAGGCCGTTGCGTGTTGCTGTTAAAATAACATCAACTTCATCGCTGAAAAGGGCGTATGTGCCGCCCGGCAGCCAGCCAATGTCAATGGCGCCGGCAGCCATAGCCTCACCGGTAGCCTCGTAGTTGGTGCCAACGGTAATTTCAACTTCGCCAATTTCATAGCCAAGTGCAGCCATCTCTGCAATAAGCAGTTCAGGCAGGTTGGCAGTGCCGGTAATAATTACGTCAGCATCTTTGGAAGGTACAAATTCAAGGGTCAGTTTTTCAATTTGGCTGGGCACGGTGTCGTGGGTAGCCTCTGGTTCACTGCTGCTGGAGCTTGCCCCGCCGCCACCACAGGCGGCAAACAAGCCCACTGCCATAACCAAAGACAGCGCTAAGGCGATCAACTTCTTCATTTTCTAGTTCCTCCAAGCTGTTTTATGCTTGCGGCAGCATAATGCCGCAGGTCAAATACATTATACCACCATGGAAATTTTATGAAATAAAAGAGTGGCTTTTGTCATTTCATTGTAACACTTTATACAGGGTGTCGTTAAAAAGTTCTGCTTTTATTTTGCGTGCGTGCAACCTTAAATTTACCACATGTGCCTGTACCGTGCCTGCACTAGCCGGCAGGTAAAAATTTAAAAATATTTTGCCAAAAATAAGTGGTTTATACCTGGCTAATTAACGCTTTGCAGCCTGCTTTTATGTTACAATGGTGGCGACAAACATTTTTTAATAAAGAGGTACCCCCATGCCGTTTTTACCCCTTACAACTGAAGAGATGGCGGCCCGCGGTTGGCAGCAGGCGGATATAGTGCTGGTTAGCGGCGACGCATATGTTGACCACCCAAGCTTTGGCACGGCAATTGTGGGCCGTGTGCTTGAACACGCCGGTTTTAAAGTGTGCATTGTGGCCCAGCCTAAAACAGATGTTGATTATATGCTTTTTGGCACCCCGCGCCTTGCCTTTTTTGTAAACGGCGGAAATATAGACCCAATGGTTGCCCACTACACCGCAGCAAAACGCCGCAGAAGCGAAGACGCCTACACCCCGGGCGGGAAGGCGGGCGCCCGGCCTGACAGGGCTACCATTGTATATTCAAAGGCAATTCGCCGCTTGTTTGGGGCGGGCATGCCCATTGCCATTGGCGGGCTGGAGGCATCGCTGCGGCGCTTTGCCCACTATGATTATTGGGACGATGAGGTTAAACCTTCAATTTTACTGGAGAGCGGCGCAGATATTTTGATGTTTGGCATGGGTGAAAAGCAGGTGGTAGAGCTTGCAACGGCGCTGGCAGAAGGTAAACCCATAGCGGAAATTAAAGATATTAAAGGTACGGTTTACGCTGTGGCCCCTTCAAATTACACCCCGGGCCCGGCGGCGGAATGCCCGACGTATGAACAGGTGGCAAACCCAAGTAATGAAGGCAAGCGCCACTATGCAAATGCATGCCGCATACAGCAAGACGAACAGGACGCAGTGCGCGGCAAGCGCATTTTGCAGCGCCATGGCGGCCTTTTGGTGGTGCAAAACCCACCCATGCCCCCGCTTAACACGGCAGAACTGGATGAAGTTTACGCCTTGCCTTACCGGCGCACCTACCACCCAAGTTACGAAGCGCTTGGCGGCATACCCGGCATAGAAGAGGTGCAATTTTCAATAATTCATAACAGAGGGTGCTTTGGTGCTTGTAACTTTTGTGCACTTGCATACCACCAGGGGCGGGCTGTTACATGCCGCAGCATATCCTCTGTGGTGGAGGAGGCAAAAACCATTACGGCAATGCCGGGTTTTAAAGGTTATATACACGATGTGGGCGGCCCCACCGCAGACTTTCGCATTCCAAGTTGTAAAAAGCAGGCAAAAGCCGGGCTTTGCAAAGGCAAAAAGTGCCTTGCGCCCACCGTGTGTGAGGCTTTGGAGGCAGACCACAGCGAGTATTTAAAGCTGCTGCGCACCTTGCGCACCTTGCCGA
>JAVBRS010000196.1:0-7654 GCA_031547715.1 Oscillospiraceae bacterium | reverse complement strand
CCGGCACCTGCGCCGCCGCCAAACAAGTCTTTTACGCTTTTGCTGCCAATGTCCGTTCCCCCGGAGGCAAAACCGAAACTGACCTTCGAAACCGGCAGAATAACCACCCCGGCACCGGCTTCTACTGGTTTACCTATAATTGTGTTGGAATCCACCAGCTCGTTTATGCGCTGCAAGGTAATGTCCATCATGCTGTTAATTGGGTGCTCGCTCATATTTTTACCTCCGTATTATGGTTTTCACCGCTTTTTTTCAGCACAGGTTCTTCTTTTTTGTGCTTGTTTTCTTCAGCTTTGTTTGCAGTGCTTTCTTTTTTCAGCTTCATTTTAAGCGTTTTAAAAAAGCCCAATTTTTTCAATTTAAGCAACACGTACAACCCAACTGCAAGCATGCTGGCAAGGCTTGTGCCAATGCGGCAGGCGGCCTTAATGCCGGGGCGCTTTTCCGGTATGCTGCCGGGGCCAAAATACGGGTGCACCGTTACATTTTTAACCTTTACCTGCACAATGTTTGCAAGTGTGGCAAACGCAGCGGCAAGTGCGGCATTTGTTCGCCCGTAATTTAGTGCAACCTTTGCCGGGTCACCTCCGCCAACTGCAAAGCTGGCCTCAACTTCTTCCAGCTTAAGGGCTGCTAAAAAACGTTTAATTGTGCCGCCTGCAAGCACAATAATATCGTACACATTTTCAAATAAAAATACCGCCAGGGCATCTTTTTCTTTTGTGGTTTCGCCTTGGCTTTCAGTGCCTGCTTCTTCTGTGGTACCACCATTGCTTTCTGCATCTTTTTCGGTTTTTTTACCTTCACTGCATTTTGTAAGGTCTGCGCCGGTTGCAGCGCTTTCTTCCGGCTGCGGTTTTTCCGCAATGTTTTCGGCTTCGTCTGCCTCTTGTTTTACCGGTGCCCTGTACACCACCCGCGTATCTTTATTTTCAGCGGCAGGGGCGTTCTGCCCTGCGTTGCCAGCCGGCGCATTTCCGGTGCCTTGCAGGTTTTCACCCTGCGCCTGTGCAAGCATTGCGTCTGCGATATGCACATTTTCCCCCGGCGGGCTGCTAATTGCAGGCGCCTGCGCTACACGCTGCGCAACCGGTAATACCTTGCCGCATATCTGTTCAGGCGGCGCGTTTTCATGCTGCCCTTCTTGTGGCATTGCCACGGGCAGCTGCCCACTTTCCTGCTGCGGCTCTGCTTGCTTTGCGGTTTGTGTGCCTTGCAGCTCGCTGTACTTTGGCAGTGTCGGCGGGCTTGTTTTGCCTTTTTGGGTTTTCGTCTTTTTCTTCTTTTTGCTTTTTTGCGGCTTTGGCGGGTAAATGTTCACTTTAATACCCAACACCTTTGCTTTTACACTAGGCACACCTTCTTCATACTTCAGGTACAGCCATATGGGGCAAACCAGCAAAACTGCAAAAAGAAACAGAAGCAACAACAAAATACAACCAAAAACTTTAAGCACAAAAAACAGCAAAGTCATTACCCGCTCGCCTCTTCTTTCCCTGGCAGGTTAAACATTTCTTCGTTGTAACCGCCTCGGGTATTCTCGCCGCTTTGGGCGTCCTCCCTTTTCAGCGGCGGCAGGTTTGCCAAAGACGCAAGCCCAAAACTGCGCAAAAAGGTGTCTGTGGTGCGGTAACTTATAGGCCTGCCAGGCAGGTCTAAACGGCCCGCTTCCTCTATAAGGCCGCGGTTGTCCAGCGTTTGCACCGCAGAGGAAGAGTCAACCCCGCGCACCTGCTCAATGAAAGCCCGGGAAACCGGTTGGTTGTACGCAATAATTGCAAGTGTCTCCATTGCGGCAGGGGAAAGCGGCTGCCCGCGGCGTGTGTCCATTATGGCCTCCACTTCCTCTGCAAAAGCAGGGCGCGTTGCCATTTGGTAAGCGTTTTCAAGCCGCAATATTTCAATACCGGTAGCATCTAAATCATCAGCAGCAGCTGCAAGAAGCCGCTCAACCAGTTGCGGCTCTATGTTTAAGGCCGCCGCAAGTTTTTCGGTTGCCACCGGCTCGCCGCTGGCAAAAAGCATGGCGGTAAGGGCCATTTTCAAATATTTCAAATCCATTTATTCGCCCCCCGGCCTTGTTCGCCGCATATTCAGTTCTTCTTTTTCGCTAATTGTAATGCGCCCGCCGCGCATAAGCTCCAAAAGGGCCAAAAATGTTGCCACTGCCTCACTTTTGCTGCCGTTTTTATTAAAAAGCTGCTTAAGTTTGTTAAACTGGCCTTTTGTAAGGCCGCGAAGCAGGTAAAGAATACGTGAAGTAACCGAAACCACCGGCCGGCTGACAAGCGGTTCAAACAACTCCGGCTCCGGTGGTTTTTTTACCGCCCTGCCAAAGGTTGCAATGTATGCATCGCACAGCACCTGTGGCGGGTGGGTAACACTGTACACAGGTGGGGTAAGCAGTTCTTTCGGGGCCCGCACATAACTGTACAGCCCTTCCCCCATTTTGCGCAGCTGTGCCGCTATCTCTTTGCAGGCAGAGTACTCTATAAGCAGGCCTGTAAGCTCTGCACGCACACGCTCCGCCTCTTCGCTTTTGGGCAGCAACAGAACAGATTTCATGTGCACAAGCCTTGCCGCCATCTCAATAAACTCACTGGCTTCATCCAGCCCGGGGGTGCCCGCGTTCACCACTGCAACGTATTGGTCAATCAGTTCAAGAATGCGTATTTCGTAAATGTTCATTTTGTTTTTTTGCAGTAGCGCCAACAGCAAATCAAGCGGGCCGCTGAATTGTTCAACTTCAAAAGTTATAGGTTGCATAATCGGCCCTTTCATTTAGTATTGGCAGGCATTGTTTATAAAAACAAACGAAAGAAAATATCTATAAAACCGGTTAGAAAATTAATAACTGCATACACAATGTCGCTGATGAAGGAAAGCGGCGCGTTAAACACACCCAAAACAAGGCAGGCCATAAGCGCTATAAAAATATACTGTTCATATTCCATAATTTTGAAATACTGCTTTTCCGGTAAAACTGCAGCCGCAATGCGTGAACCATCCAGCGGCGGAACCGGCAGCAGGTTAAAAATTGCAAGATAAATATTCATAACAACCAGTGTGAACAAAATGTTTGAAACGGTGGCAAAAACACCGGTGTATGTACCCACAATTAACATACCGCTGTAAACAAAAACTTTTGCCAAAACCAACATTACAAAAGCAAGGCACAGGTTAGCTGCAGGCCCTGCCAACGCTGAAAGCAGCATGCCCTTCTTGCGGTCTTTAAAATTCCATGTGTTAATGGGCACCGCTTTTGCCCAGCCCACCCCTGCAACAACCATGCAAAGGGCACCCATTGGGTCAAGGTGTACAGCCGGGTTTAAGGTAAGCCGCCCCATGTTTTTTGCAGTTGGGTCGCCAAGTTTGTAGGCTGCCCATGCGTGGGCTGCCTCATGTACAGGAATGGCTATAACAAAACATAGTAAGCGCAAAACAAGCGTGTATAAACTAGGCATTAAATCTCTCTTTTCTTTCGGGATAGGTTGTTGCGAAAATATTAAACGCATTGTCGCATTGTAAAGTACATTTTATTATACTTTAAAACGGCCAGGGTAGCAAGCGAAACGCTTTTTGGGCGGCAAAAAATACCTTTTGCAGCAGTATTATAAAAACACTTGCTTTTTTTGCCACAGTTTGTTATTATGTTTTAGCAATTACCAGCAATACACGCAATGTGCGAGGAGGTGTAGCAAAATGGCAAAATGTGATTGCTGTGGCAAAGGTGTTACCTTTGGCATTCAAGTATCCCACTCTCATCGGCGCACCAACCGCGCTTTCAAACCCAACATCAAAAGGGTTAAGGCAGTGGTAGACGGCTCTCCACGCTATATTCACGCATGCACACGGTGCTTGCGTAGCGGCAAGGTTACCCGCGCCCTGTAAACTTTTATAAAAGTTTAACCCCCGGTGCTAATGCACCGGGGGTTTTCTGTTATGTAAACCGTGAAGTGGATTTGAACTTTTAAAGCTTTTGCAAGTCTTACGCTTCAAAAGTTTAGCCAAAATACTTTCCTGCTAACCAGGCCGCTTCACAACAGTTTTTGCAACGCTACGCACCAATTTTGAAATAAATTACTGCACCGTACAAAGGTTTGCTATTTCAATTTGTTTTTTTGCCCAAAGCGGTATTCCTCACCTTTTAAAAGGCGCTTTATATTGCTGTGGTGCTTTGCAATAACCATTGCCCCAATTAGCGCCGCAAATGCAGTGGCAGGCATAACGGGGCGCCCCATATACCTATTGTAAAAAAATGTTAACACAGGGAAGGCCAGCATAATACCTATTGAGCTTAGAGAAACAATTTTAAAAACCAGCACCAAAGCAAGGAAAAGTAAACCCATTGCGGCAATTACCGGCAGGTTTATACCCAAAATGGCACCGCAGGTAACCGCCACGCCTTTGCCGCCTTTAAAGCCGAAATACAGTGGGTAAAAGTGGCCAAGCACCGCACCCAGCGTTGCAATGTACATTGCCATGGTTAAATTGGCACCGCCGCCCTGGCCCGCGGCGGCAAATGTGCCAACAAGCCAGCGGGCCAGTAAAACAGCTGCATAACCTTTAAAAAAATCTCCTAAAAAGGTTGCAACACCCGCAAGTTTACCTTGTGTGCGCAGTACATTTGTCATGCCCGCATTCCCGCTGCCAAGTGAACGTATATCTTTTTTAGCCACCAAATTAGTAATTAAAATTGAAAAACTTACAGACCCAAGTAGGTACCCTGCCAAAGCGCAAAGTACGAAAACAGATGTATTACCCATTGCCCCCCCTGCCGGTTTATTTGTTATTGTAACTTTTACGGCATATGTTCTAGTTTAAACACGGTATGTTAAGCAGCGTAAAGCACCGTGCAATGCATGCCTATATTACTTTGCTGCTCATTCGCCTTTTACAACACCATGCAATTATGCCTGCTTATAACTTTGCAAAGTATTGCACCATTTTTTAGTTTATCAGTCGCCGCCGCCACGCTCGCGCACATAAAGGCGTATTGGGGTGCCCTCCATTCCAAAAACTTCACGAATTTGATTTTCAATGTAGCGCTGATATGAAAAGTGAAAAAGCTCTGCACTATTAACAAATGCAACAAATGTGGGCGGCCGTGTTGAAATT
The DNA here is from genome assembly GCA_031547715.1 of Oscillospiraceae bacterium. GTDB lineage: Bacteria > Bacillota > Clostridia > Oscillospirales > Ruminococcaceae > JAVBRS01. Next base: position 2,536 of record JAVBRS010000196.1, on the reverse strand, counting down.
TGTGTCATGTAATATATTTTCAGTCTTTTGCCCTTATCTGACGGCGGCTGCACCCGTGAAACTGCCCTTGCCAAAAGGTCGTTAATTTTGCCGGTGGTTATGCGCATGTTGTTCTGTGCATCCACATACTGTATAAGCTCGAACAGGCGGCCAAGGCGCTGCCCTGTTTTAGCGGATATAAAAAGGATGGGTGCGTATGACATAAAGCTGAAATCCTGCGCAAGGTTTTTGCGCGTTTCATCCATTGTTTTGCCGTCTTTCTCAACTAAATCCCACTTGTTCACAACAATAATACATGCTTTACCGGCTTCGTGGGCAATGCCCGCCACCTTAGAGTCCTGCTCGGTGAAGCCTGCCGTGGCGTCTATCATAATTACGCAAACGTGGCTGCGCTCAACTGCTGCAAGGGCGCGCAGCACGCTGTATTTTTCAACGCCCTCCTCCACCTTTGCTTTGCGGCGCAAGCCGGCAGTGTCAATAAATGTAAATTTGCCGTATTCATTGTCAATATCAACATCTATGGCATCTCTTGTCGTGCCGGCTTCGTTGGCAACAATGCTGCGCTCTTCACCCAAAATGCGGTTTACAAGGCTACTTTTGCCCACATTAGGCCTGCCTATAACCGCCACCTGCACACGCTCGTAAGCATCCTCTTCCTCTTCATCAAAGTTAAGGTTTGCGCAAACGGCGTCAAGCAGGTCGCCGGTGCCGTGCCCGTGCACAGATGACACAGGTACCGGCTCGCCCAGCCCCAGGGAATAAAATTCATATAATTCTGCCGGGGGGGCACCCACGTTGTCCACTTTATTAACCGCCAGTATCACCGGCTTGCCGCTGCGCATTAACATGGTTGCCACTTCATAATCGCTTGCGGTAACCCCGCTGCGTATGTCTGTCACAAAAATAATTGCCTCTGCCGTGTCAATTGCAATTTGGGCTTGTTCCCTAATGTGCGAAAGCATCTCATCGCCGCCGGTTTCAATTCCGCCGGTATCCACAAGCAAAAAGTCTTTGTTCTGCCAGTTGCAGGTGCCATAAAGGCGGTCTCTTGTAATACCCGGTGTATCTTCAACAATGGAAAGCCGCCGCCCAACCAGCTTGTTAAATAAAGTTGACTTCCCAACATTCGGGCGGCCAACCACCGCCACTATAGGCTTTGCCATTTAATCATCCCTCTTTCTGTTTGCCGGCAGTTGCACTTTGCAGCATTGCCTTATAGGCCATGCAAAAAATTACAGCACGGCATTAAACCGCATTTTACCTGCATGTTGCCAAATTGTTTAACATTATAAAACTATGTTTTAACCCCGCAATATTGCGTTTAACAACTCCGCACCGCTTGCCGGGCAAGCATTTACGCCTACATTTAATGCCTTTTCAATATCCTGTATGGTGGCCCCGTCCAGCATAAGGTCACCTTCTGCCCGCAAAACACTGCCGGGCAGCAAAAGCCTGCTGCTTTTAATGCGCCCGTTAAGCTGGGCTATAATATCTTGCCCTGTTAAAAGGCCGGCCACCCAAATATTGCCGCCTAAAAAATTGTTTTTAACTGCATGCACCGCAACTTGCAACTGCGGGTATTTTTCCATGGCAAGGTCTGCAAGCTCCTGCATAAGGCCAAACGCCGCCTCGCCTGTGGCAATGTCCACCTGCCTTGGCATTGGGCGCACCCTTTTTTGCGCCAATTCCTCAACAAACTCGTCGTGCATCAGCCGCCACATACCCACGCCGTTTTCAAGCTGAAGCATTTCACCGTAATGTTCCAGCGGCGGCAGCGGCCTGCCGGCCAACAGGTAAAATTCATCTGCGGCGTACGCCACACGGCTGCCCAGCTTTCTATGCAGCTTTTTAGTAATGCTTTCAAGGGTGTCAAGCAGTGCGGCAGCGGTGCTCTCTGTGTACGGGGCAATTGGGTACAACCCCTCTCTGTGGGCGGTTATCCCTGCAGGCACCACCGCAATGCTTTGTACTTTCGGGTAAAGCGCCGCCAGTTTTTCAATGCTTTCTTTTAGCTTTTCACCGTCATTTATACCATTACAGGCAACAATTTGGCAGTTCATTTCAATGCCTGCTTTGGCAAAATCATCAATGTAGTTAAGCACATCACCTGCGTTTTTATTGTGCATCATTCTAACACGCAAATCTGCATCTACGGTGTGCACGGAAATATTTATCGGCGATATCCGCATTTTTTTAATGCGTTCCACCTCGCGCTCACACAGGTTTGTAAGGGTTATATAATTGCCGAACAGAAACGAGAGTCGCTCATCGTCATCTTTAAAATACAGCGGCTCGCGCAGGCCTTTTGGCAGCTGGTCTACAAAGCAAAAAATGCAATTGTTCTTGCATGAATGTTGTTTGTCTATTAAATAACTTGCAAATTCAAGGCCCAAGGGTTCGTACTCTTCTTTTTCAACGGTTATATACTGCAGTTCACCGCCGACCATGGCACTTATTTCAAGGGTGGGGCCGGTGGTGTAATATTCATAGTCAAGCATGTCCACAACTTCGTTTCCGTCCACCGAGAAAAGCACAT
>JAVBRS010000189.1:0-6562 GCA_031547715.1 Oscillospiraceae bacterium | reverse complement strand
CTCCGGCATCTGTACATCCATAAAAATTATGTTATAGCGGGCAGGGTCTTTTTTAAACATTTCTGTGGCTATGCGGCCATTTTGTGCTACATCTATTGTAAGGCCGGTTCCTTCAAGCAATGTTGTAAAAATTTCAGCGTTTATTTCAACATCTTCCGCAAGCAAAACAGTTATGCCGCTAAAATCTTCTGCCGGCTTTTCGCCGCCTTTTCGCTCAATATCCAGCGCTTTTACGGTGGCACCCAGCACATTATTAACTGCATCAAAAATGGTTGAGGGGAACAGCGGCTTTGCAATATACCTGTTAACGCCGGCCGCCCTCGCTTCATTTTCAATGCGGTGCCACTCTAGAAAGCTGGTCATAATAATTACAGTGTTTTTATCAATGCTGCGGTTCAGTTCATTAACCAAGTCAATGGTTCTGCCACCATTACTGTCGTAGTCTATAAAAATAACATCAAAGGTTTTTCGTGTGTTTTTCGCTTTTGCAACAATGGCTTTTGCGTCTTCTGCATTTTTTGCAAAACTTGCATGCATGCCAAACTGTTCCACAACCTCTATAAAATGCTCTCTAACCGTTTCATCTTCTTCAATAAGCAAAAGGTTTACGTCTGCCGGGGTTATGCCGCCTACAAGGGCTTTCCGCTCTTCGTTCGGTGTGCGCGCAAGTTGCACATCAAACAAAAATGTTGAGCCCTTCCCCTGCTCCGATTCAACCCATATACGGCCGTTCATTTTCTCCACAATATTTTTGCATATTGCAAGCCCAAGCCCTGTGCCGCCAAAACGGCGGGTAATGCTGCCGTCTGCCTGCTCAAAGGCGTTGAAAAGCCTTGACATCTGCTCTTTTGTCATGCCGATGCCGCTGTCTTGCACTGCAAAGCGCAATACACTGCAGTCGCTTTTCTGCTCAATTTCCTGCACCGAAATGGTAATGCGTCCACCCTCAGCGGTAAATTTAACTGCATTTGATAAAAGGTTGGTAACCACCTGCGAAAGGCGCAGCTCATCGCCCATATACTGGGTGCGCATGCCCGCTTGAAGGGTGACGTGAAGGCTTTGGTTTTTCTCTTCAGTTTTCTCCACAATAATGTTGCATGTTTTTATAAGCATCTTTTCAATGTTAAATGTTTCCGCGTTAAGCTCAAACTTCCCCGCCTCTATTTTAGACATATCCAAAACGTCATTTATAATGCCTAAAAGCTGTGTGGATGACGCCTCAATTGTGGAAAGGCAATATTTAAGTTTTGTAACGTCATTGGTGCCATCGGCAATTTTGGCCATACCTATAATAGCGTTCATTGGTGTGCGCATTTCATGGCTCATGCGCGATAAAAAGTCGCTTTTAGTGCGGCTTGCCGCCTGCGTTGCGGCAACCTCTTCAGCCAACTGTTCATTTTTAATAATGTTGCGCATTACCATAAATGCAATTATTACGGCAATAACCACCAAAACAAGGGCAAGGGCAACCCCAGGCAGTTGGCGGCGCATAATCTCCTGTAGGTCCATGTTGTAATCTTCAAGCGGTATGTTAACGCCAACAAGCCAGCCTGTGCCGCCAACAGGGCGCATGGCAACATATTTTGCGGCGCCGTCATAGTCAATAATTTTTTGCAAAGAACCTGTTCCGTCATTGGTTGGCAGGTCTTCCAGCACCGTAACCATGGCTAAAATGTCGTGTAAATGGGTAAAGTAAACACGCCCGTCTTCCACAGTTGGCAACAGCTGTTTATCTATATACATTAAAACATTGCCTGCACCGGAAACAAGGTACACCCCACCTGTCGGCGACGGTTCCAGGCCCTGCACATATTCTTGCAGCTTTGCAAGGGATATATCTATCCCGAACACCCCTTCAGCCCCGCTCGGTGTTCTGACCTTCTGCACACATGAAAGCACCAGTTCCCCTGTTACGGCATCTATATACGGCTCTGTGAAAACAGGCGTGAACCCTGAAGTTAGAGCGAGCTTATACCAACCCGCCTGCATACTGTCATAACCTTCAGGGGCTGGTGCAGGGCCGCTGTAGTAAGCTTCCCCGGTTTCCAGGGTAAGGTAGGCCGCTTGTAATTCAACATTGCTTTCTACGGTTGTAGCCAAAAAATTTTCAATGTCTTGCGCTGTGCTAAAGCCTGCAAACTCAATGCTGCCGGCTATGGCCAAAACAACTTCCTGCTTTGCCGTAAGCCAGTTTTCAACTTTGTTTTCACAGCTTTGCGCGGTGTACACCAGTTGCTTCAGCTTGGTTTCCCAAAATGTATCTTCCTGCAGCTTTGTATTTAACAGCACCAGCGCCGCAAGGCAGGCAAAAAACAGGGTACACAGTACACCTATAACCCATGTTTTAAAAATTTTAGCGTTCTTCATATAATGTACATCCTCTTGCGGCACCTGCGTTGCCGGCCGCCCAACTTTCAGCTTATCATATATACAGAATAGCATAAGAACATGTTTAAAAACAGCTGTTTACAATATTTACACATTACGTAAAATACTTTGCGCACCGGAACTGTTGAACAGTAAAAAAATAGCAGGGCAATTATGCCCCGCTATTTTTTGTTGCTTGCACATACTTAATACCTTTAACCTGCTGCACTTACCTTTACTTATTACACTTATTTTAAGTGTTTTGCCATATCATTTTAACAGCATCGGTTTTTTTGCCGTTCCAGGTAAGCACAACCTTTTCTTCAGGTAAAAAGCCTTTGCCCTGCCAAAATTTATATGCCGCTTCATCCCCGTGTAATGCAACATCAATTCTAATGCGTTTGCCGCCATTGCTTTGCACAAAATTCAAAAAAGCAAAAAACACCTCTGTGCCAACACCCGTATTTTTAAAAGGGCCCGCCACCATGAGTAAAGACAGGTATGCCTCTTCCCCGGGTTTAAAATCTATAAGGCCAACTGTTTTGCCGCTTTTCATTTCAACAATTTTGCAACTGCTAAAACCAGAGGCTTCCATTTCGCCCATTTCACCTCGTACCCAAGCGGCGCTTACGGCGCTAACACCAAGGTGGTTTACTAAAAACGCGGAGTTTGAGTTGTAAACCGCAGCCAAAGCTTCACCATCTTTTGCCCCTGCCACTGTGATATTATAATTTTGAGATGCAAACATACTTTCTCTTTTCTTCTTAATTATATGTTGCGGCAGTGGCAATTTCCAAAGATAACCACTTCCCCTCTTGCTCGAAGGTGTGGCGTTACCGTAGCGGCTATAGTTTTTGGGGGTTAGCCCCTCTTTAATGCCCTGCTCTAACACTAGCTAGCTCGCAAGCTCATTACCGGCACGGTAATACTTTGCCGGGGCCGCCCCGTCGTCATCAGTTTCCATTACTACATTCTGCCCCACATGGTGAAGTAGGTATTTTTAGGGCTATATGCGCCTTCTGAGCCCGCTGCCCAAGAAGGCGAACAGCGCAACTATGCAGCCTGATTGGCTGCAGCGGGATAAGGGCCATGCCTATGGCCGAAGGGTGGATTAGCTTTTGTCAGTTAGCTAATATTGTTTTCTTGGATTTTGCTTTTTAGTTAGAAAAACTATCATCTACTCTTAAATAATTTGTCTGCGTTACTTCAGGAAAAAAGGGGAGATTATCATAACCAACATACTCATCTATAATGTTTTTTAATTTGGGTGTTACCGTTGTAAAATAAACAAATTCTTTCGGGCTATTATTCTCAAGCCACGGTTTTGGTATTGGGAATTGTAGGATGCGTGCATCACAAAACGGCTCATAAATAGATTTAGAAAAATATAAATTTTCTATTTGCCTAAATACACTGCCACCAAATTCATCATCATAAACTATGGTAAACCTTCCTATATGTATTCCTTCCCAAGAAGATTTAAAAACTTCCTTTTCTTTATAATATATTGTTAAATAAAAAGTATTTGAAACGTAATTATATATGCTTGATTCTTCATCAACCGCTTTCTTAACGTAATTTTTATCTACCCTTAAATAATTTACTTGTGTAACTTCTGGAAAACAGGGTAGGTTATCATATACAATATAATCACTTATTGTTTCAATTAAAGCGGGCGTTGCTTTTGTAAAAAAAACAAAACTTTTAGGGTGAGTGTTTTTAAGCCATTCTTCAGGAATTGGAAATTGAAGTATTCGAGCATCACAAAAAGGCTCATAAACAGATTTGGAAAAATATATCGCTTCTATCCCCGCAGATACATAACCCTTATTAAAATCCATAAAAAATATATACCTACCAATATATATATCTTTCCAAAAAGTTTCAAAAACCTTTTCATCTCTTAAAAATACTGTTAACCTATTTTCATCCGCTTCATAAGTATACTTCGCTGGCTCCCATTTAGATAACTTTTTAATAAATAACCCTAAAATTAACAGTACAATTATTGATAAAAAAAGCATGAAATAGCCTAACATATATGCCCCCATCTTTATTCAATATATGAAGTTTAATTTTAAATGGCCAATTAGTCAATCACAACAGTTTGTAATACATACTAATTGCTAAATTATAGCAAGGAAACATTTGCTCATTCAAATAAATACCTTTTCTTATATTTTTTATGTATTTCATACTATAAAATTAAAAGCAAAGCTCCCCATCTTTAGGTGGGGAGCTTTGCTTAGTTACGGCTTTATAAAACTAGTAATATAATTAATAATTTTCACCTTTTTCCTTTGTTTTTTGTAGCAGCTTTTGCTGGAGTTGGGGTTTTAGCGGCTGGTGCAGTATTTTTAGCCGGTTGCTTAGATGCAGATATTGGTGCCGGGTTATTGGGTGCCATACCTGCTGCACCGCCGGTAGCTTCATATAGCCCGTATACCGGGTTGCCCGTTGCTGCAGGCACAGTGGTTATAGGTGCCCCGCCTTTACTGTTTGTTTGTGGCGGGTTAAGCCCCGCATTGATAGCCAAGGTTTGATTGTAAGAAATATCAATGCCCTTAGCCGCATTTGAAATTGCCGCACCAAGACTTGAACCTGGAAATTCTGGTTCTATTATTCCAGCTGTAGCTGCAGAAATTTGGTTATATGAAGGGTCGGCTTGAACTGCAACATCACATATTGATGGAATAAAACTCCCATACAAAGAGCTGGCGTTATCCAAATAAGTACCTATATTGTAAAAATAAATGCTCGCGTATATTTCTTCCATTCCCAATGCAGCCCCAATCACACTATAAACTACATTCTGTGCCGTATCTACTAAGTGCTCTGTTAAAGAAATTGTTGGGTCAAGAGCAATATCATATAACCCACCTACATAAGCACCGGCAGCTGCTGCAGGAATAGGGTTGCCGCCTGTTGCAGCAAAAGCAATAATAGTTGCCCCTGTAGTAATTAAAATGCGCAGCATATCTAAAGCTGTGCCTTCATATGCTTTCGGGTCCGGAATCGGCCCTTCAAGATCGCACCCGGTTCTATCCACCCAGCTAACCGGGTTGTTGTTGCAGTAAACATACCAGTTCATGCCCGCTTTGGCAGGGTCTTCACTTGTAAATCGCCCAAGGTCACTGTCGTAATATCTTGCCCTTAAATAAAGGTTGCCGGTCTCTTCGTCAAAATATTCACCTGCGTAACGCAAGGGGTTCATGGTGTCTGCCATGCTGTTACTGCTGGTCTCCTTGCCAAAGGCAGTATACGTGTAATTGGAAACAACCGTACCATTTGAAGCCGCCATTGCCACAACGTCGCTATGTGCGTTGTATAATGGGTATTGCATTTGGCTGCCGTGCAGCCGGTGTGCTATAACCTCATTGCCTGCACGGAAGTAAAGCGAATAAGCAAAGTTATTGTCGTTAGTCTCCATAATAAGGTTGCCACCAGAATAGGTAAAATGGGTGTTAACCGGGCTGTATTGCCCTGTAATAGGTTTTACACTCTTTTGCCTGCGCAGGCCCCCTGCCCAGTAAGCATACTCTATGCTTTTGCCGTTTGCAGTAACTTTTACCAGTTAGTTAAAACTATTGTATTCTCGCACTTCCTCTTTGTCAAACACGTCGTTTTTACTTACAGTGCGCTTTGTCTCATTGCCGTTGCCATCATAAATATATGTGGTGGTGTACACCGTTTGCAGACCGCCTTGCGGTGTAACGGTGAGGGTTTGCAGTGTTAATTGGTTTGCACTGTTGTATGTGTAGCTTGCACTTTCAAGCGTGTGGCCGGCCGCAGTTTTCTTAACCATAGTGGCACGGCTGTGGCTGGTGTTATATGTGTACTGTAGAACAGTGCCATCTTCCGGTAGTGTTTCCTCTGCTAGTTCGCCGGTATATGTGTACTTGTATGCGGTAACTTTTGCGGTGCTGCCCGCTGCAGCCCATTCGCTTTTTTTGCGCTGGGTACCATCAACGTTATACTCATATGCTATTTTGGCCAGCTGAGTGCCGCCTTTAGAATGCAACACCTCTGTTATCAGGTTTGCCTTGTTGTAAGCATAGGTGGTTACAATGCCCGGCTCAAACCTTGTTACTTTGGTGCGGTTGCCGTTTGCATCATATTCATAACTGGCAAGCAGGTAACCGTACTGGTCGTCAATACGCACGTTTTTAAGGCGGTTGCGGTGGTCGTATTCATA